>JBNMKO010000006.1:0-76212 GCA_050874385.1 Eubacteriales bacterium | reverse complement strand
TCATATATGACAGCATTTATGATAACAGGATGTTCGTTGAGAAGTTCTTTTTTTATATGTAGGTACTCTTTTTTTGGATGCGAAATTTCTTGTGTCATAAATGAAGCAACATTTTCTATATGCGACAAATCTTGTTTGTCATATAATTGTTCTATTACAATGGATGAATTTTTATCTTCGATATTTTTTTTAATATCTGATATGACATATTTTTCATAAGCTGCCCCAGTCTGCATTTTGATATAGTCATCCACAAGTGCCATTCTCTGTGCATACCGGCATATATTAGCCACCGCCCCGCCGTTTACATGCTCCTCGAGATACGGAATGACCTTCAATCTTATGGCGTTTCTTGCATATTCCGCCTCAAAATTGGTGTTGTCGGTGCAAAATGGAACATTATTTTCAGACAGCCACCCCTCAATCTCCCGCCTCGACACGCAAAGCAGCGGTCTTATAACATCCCCGGCGACGGGCTCCATTCCGCGCCCTCCGGCAACAGATGAGCCTCTAGCGATGTGAAACAGCACTGTCTCCGCCTGGTCGTTCTGGTGGTGGGCAACCGCCATCACGCCCTTTACATTGTTAGGAAGATTTTCAATGTTCTCCCTAAATGCCTGATACCGCAAAATTCTTCCCATCTCCTCCTCGCCCACGCCGCACTCCTCGGCAAGACGTGGAACATCGTAGGAGTATTGCATGTAATCTATTTCTCTGTCCTGACACAAACTTTTACAAAACCGCGCATCTGCGTCCGCATCCGCGCCCCTTATCCCGTGGTGTACATGCACGGCGATAAGCTTTGGCTTATCGGTGACTGAAAGCTCTGCGATATATCTTTGCAGCATTAAAAGAAGGCATACAGAATCAGCTCCACCGGACAGACCGACCACAACTCTTCCAATGCCTTCAAGCATACGATTTTTCTCTATATAAGCCTTTACCCTGTTATACATCCTAATCTTTGTTCCTTATCTTCCATATTCCTGTCACAAGAACGGTCATATCATCCGCAATCTCTTCATTATAAAAGTACACTTCATTCAAAATCCGCTCGGCAATCGCCTGCGGCATTCTCTCCTCTATGCCCTCAATAATTTCCTTCATGCGCTTCTCTTTATCATAAAACGGAAGCGCGTCAAGCACCCCGTCACTCATCATAATAATATAGTCCCCGTCACAAAGTTCGGTGTAAAAATGGTCGACACTGCTGCCGCTTATAACACCTGCCGGGAGTGACGATGCCTCGACAATCCTCACACCGTCGCCATTTTTTATAAAGCTTGGAACTGCGCCCATCTTAAAAAAATCAGCCGTCCCATCGTACTCGTTGATGCTGCACAAATCGAGCGTCACAGGGCTTCCCTCCGAATCGTTGTCGGCAAACACATCATTTAAAAGCTCAAGCGCCGCCTCCTCGGAAAATCCCGCCTCCAAAAAGTGCTCAAGAAGCTCTATAAACCTTGTGCTGTACTCGTTTGCCGTACTTCCGCAGCCCATGCCGTCCGCAAGGCTCACAATGCTTCTGCCGCCCTCTATATTCATAAAAGAGTAATTGTCTCCGGAAATCCTCGCAAATCCCTTGCTGCACTCGGCATGTCCGAACAAAAGGCGGTAATCCGTCTTTTCCTCAAAAATAAACTCACCCTCGTCCTTTGTCAGGACTCTCTTACTTCCGTCCGCCGCCCTTAACCGCCTTCCGATTATGCTGCCGATATTGTCGGCAAGCTGACCTGCCGTTATACATCCCCTCTTTTTTGAAAGACGCATAACAAGCTCAAGCCTTCCCTTGACCGGCTCAAGTATCAAAATGCCCGCCACGTTGATGTTCTCAGCGCGAAAATAGCCATACAGCTCGTCCTTTTTCTCCTCGCTTATAATACCGCAAGCCTGCTCCTCGTCCTGCCCGGATATCCGCTCAAGCATCGCCGCAGTCTCCCCAAGCTGCAACGAGAGTGCAGTCTTTGTGCCATCCCCGTACACGCTCATAAGCTTTCTGAAAGCGTCAGCATACTCTCTTAGTTTTCCCCGTGAATAGAATAAATTGTCCATTCAATTCTCCCCTTATAAGCAATCCCCTTATATTTGTCCTGACGTATACTCTATCGCAACTATTCAATTATCATTATCATCATTTGCTCTGAAAATAAGCTCGTCCTTGTACACAAGTCCTAACTTCTCCCTAGCAAATTCCTCTATAAACTGCTTGGTTGTAACATAGATAGAACGTGTCTGCAATTCTTCCTTTCGCTTATTCTGGTTATCAATCTGCACATTAAGCTCCGCAATCTGCTTATCATACACGGCGTTCTTGTCCTCAAGCTTGCCCGACGACCTTCCGACCACAAAGCAGATGACTAACATAAGTGCAAAAACCGCCAAGCCGGCAAGCCATGTATAGTTGCGCGAAATTTTCCCGCGGCGCATGACCACAACATGTCTGCTATATTTTCCGCTCTTTCGTCTGACATTTCTTCGTCTTACGTTTTCCTTTGCCATCCTTACGCTCACATACCTTTCCCAGTCTATAATATATGATTGTAACCCCTTTTTCCGCATATTTCAATACAACGGTCACAATTATCATCCCGACAACCATGCCCGCTATCGAAAACCACCTCGCCGCCCCGTCATTTGCCACAAGTATCACGGCAAACATGACAAACGCCGACAAAAACCAGTACAAAACATCCTCAACCGCGACAAAAAATCCGTGATGCCTTACCAGTCTGCGAAACACAACCAGCACGCGGTAAGCCGCTCCGAGCATCGCCCCACAGCACAGGCACCACAAAAGGAACCTAAATTCATGCGCTATAAACTCCTTCAAAGGCAGCCCCTCTCTACTTAAAAAGTCTGTTTATGAAGGACTCACCTTTTTTTGCCGCGCTTACAACCTCAGAGTACACATAGCTGTCAATCTTTCCGTCGACCTCAAGCTCCCCTTTGTCTACCGACAGCTTCCCCACATGCAAATCGTGTCCCTTTATGGTGAGCATTCCGTATTCCGTCTCCAAAAGCACCTGATTTAAATCAAATGAAATCACATCCGTAACTCCGGTGATACTACAGCTCTTTCTGTTGTTAGATGACAATCTATGTATTTTCCCAGAAACAGGAAGCTCCTCCATAATCCATCCCCCTTATACAACCATGACATGCCTTGATACTTTAGATATTTTAAGTTTCATATTATATCCTAAATATATTATGACTTTGGGGGATTTATGCAAGGATTTGAAAAATCGCCTCAATATACGACATTTACAGATACTTGAACATATCCTTTGCTTCTTCCTTCTTCGTGGTCTCGACTATGTCAAGAACCTCAACCTTGACATTCTTCGTTCCGAATGCTATCTCGATGGTATCTCCCACCTTAACCTCGCAGGATGCCTTCGCCGGCTTGTCGTTTACGAGCACTCTGCCCGCATCACACGCCTCATTTGCAACCGTTCTTCTCTTTATAAGCCTTGATACCTTTAAATATTTGTCTAATCTCATAATCTTCCTCTATTTTCTTACCTTAATATATCGGATATTTGCGAAACTTAAATTTATCTCCAAGCAGCTGCACAAAATTCCGCAATTATCTAACCTGTACATAATTTTGTTGAACTGAAAAACATCCCAAGACCACCGACGCAGCCTTGGGATGTCATCATTCGTTCAGGATTATAACAATTAAGCGTTAACTGTATCCTTGAGTGCCTTACCAGCCTTGAACTTAGGGCTCTTAGAAGCCGGAATCTTCATAGCCTGACCTGTGAGTGGGTTTCTTCCGTCTCTTGCCGGTCTCTCAGCAACCTCAAATGTACCAAAGCCAACTAACTGAATCTTCTCACCCTTCTTTAATTCCTCAGCAACTACATCTGTGAAAGCCTTGAGTGCCTTCTCAGCGTCCTTCTTAGATAACTCTGTCTTCTCAGCGATAGCTGCAACTAATTCTGTCTTGTTCATTTTAGAAAATCCTCCTGAAATAATATTGAACCTTCACAATTATTTATATATGCTTTAACTATATTTGTCAAGGAAAAATAAGCATTTTAGGGGTATTATGGGGCATATTGCCGCCAAATGACAAGTCACGACTCCATCTGCTTTCCAAGAAAACCTGCCGCCGAACCAGTAAGCATCCTGTCAACATCCGCAAATTTTGTCTTTGGCTCCTTTGAAGTCATTATGACCGCTCCTATGGCATCCCCCTCGCATATAATGGGGCTTATAACCTGCGCTGTGTACTCCTCGCTCTCCACCTGCATAATCGGAACAAATCTTCTGTCATCCTTAACAGCCACAATGCTCTCCCTAGCATCGATGGCCTCCTCGAGCTGTCTGCTTATGGGTTTTAAAATTATATCCTTCTTAGGTGCCCCCGAAAACGCTATAACCTGGTCCCTGTCGGTGATACACACTATGTTTCCTGTACTCTGCGCAAGCGAGTCCGCATACTGCCTCGCAAACTCTCCCAATTCCCCTATCGGTGAATACTTCTTGAGAATAATCTCACCCTCCCTGTCGGTGAATATCTCAAGCGGGTCTCCCTCCCTTATTCTTAGCGTCCTCCTGATTTCCTTGGGAATCACAACCCTCCCCAAATCATCGATACGACGGACTATTCCTGTAGCTTTCATATAATGAAAATCCTCCTGTATTCCACATACTTTTCCATAATCTGTGCTGTATGGATAGTATGTGGAAATACAGGAGGAAATATACACAACATTCACAATAGTCACACAATATCTAATATATCCTTAAAACTTTTTAACTTATATGTGGACTTTCCATACTTTGCTGCGCTTCCAATTCCAGCACTGTCAAAGTTCCCTGCTTCCGCCGCATCAATTCCAGCTTCCGCGTCCTCAATCACAAGGCAGTCCTGCGGTCTCTCTCCAACAAATTCTGCCGCCTTTAGAAATACTTCCGGGTCTGGTTTAGATTTTGCGATATTGGTTCCATCACTTATTGCATCAAAAAAGCCATCCAAACCAATCTGTTTCAAAATATATTTTGTATTTTTGCTGGATGAACCGATTGCAAGTTTTAGTCCCATCTTTCTAAGTGCCTCAAGTGTTTCCTTCACCTCAACACTCAGGTCGCTTGGCGACATACCTGAAAGACTTTCGCGATAAATACTATTTTTTTCTTCTGCTAACTCATTCTTTTCTTCTTTAGATAACTGTGCCCCATCATAAGCTTCTAAGATAATATCCAATGACTGCATACGGCTCACGCCTCTGAGTCTTTCATTCACCTTACGGTCAAACGGAATATGCAGTCTATCAGCCAACTTTTTCCATGCCTCATAATGATACTCATCTGTGGAGCAAATAACACCATCAAGGTCAAATATAATTGCTTTATATTTCATATATGATATCCTTTCTCAATTTCACAATCTCCATCGCCGCCTGTTGTACCATCTGCGGGGTAAATCCCATGAATCCCATATACTGAAGTTCTGCAAGACTAAAGCTTAGGTTCTCCGGGTCACGGCTTTGAATAAGCCCATAGGCGATTGGAAGTTTATTCTTTAACACTTCCATTGCCCTAGAGTCATGCGAAAGTTCCTCCAGACGGGTATCCATGGAATAAAGCACCCTGTAATCCACTTCCGGCTTATAGGTATTCTCATACGTTCCGGCCTCTAAGCGTATCTCCTCTCCACGGGTTCCCGGAAGAATTGCAACAGCCGTACATGAAAATGGCACTTCAAAATGCACTGTCACTGTCCCGTCGTCATTGATTTTCCAACGTGATACATACTTTCCGCTGACCGAATTATAAGAAAAATCCATATACTGCAATCTGCAATTTAGCTGCGGTGCAAAGCGTACACTCCTAAATCCCGGACTGTCCGGCTGCACTCCCGCAATATACCGATATACATACTCCATAACTGAGCCATAGGAATAATGATTAAGTGAGTTCATTCCTGTCCCACTGATACTTCCATCGTCCAGGATAGAATTCCATCTCTCCCATATCGTGGTTGCACCGAGATTTATGCAATGCATCCATCCCGGAAATCCCTCCTGAAACAAAATGTAATAAGCCATATCATCAAGACCATTTTCTGCAAGTACCTGACACATCATGGTTGCACCGACGAAACCACCTTTTATTTTATAACAATCTTTTTTAAGGCGGGCTTTCAGTCCCTGTATAATACGCTCTTTGTCAATGTAAACCTTAAATTTTAAACACAATAGATACGCAGTCTGCGTATCAATGGTAAGCCTTCCATTCGGAGAAAAATATTCATCGAGTATTGCCTTATAAATCTTCTCAGCTTTTTCACAATATGCTTTGCACTCATCGGGTTTTCCTATAATTTCTGCTGCCTTTGCTGTCTTTAGGACAGAAGCATAATAATATATTGATGAAATAAAGTAGTCATCAGTTCCGCCCTTCATGCTTTGAGGAGTAACCCCATCCTGCGCAAGCCAGTCTCCAAAGTGGAAACCAAAATTCCACAAATTATTATCTCCGTTCTTCTCATCTTCACGAATAATATAGTCCACCCAGTCCTTCATCAAAGGATAGTTATCTTCTAACTCCAGCTTATCCCCATAATATTCATAAAGAGTCATAGGCAGAAATGTTGCCACATCGCCCCATACGCTGCTCCCTCCCGGAAGTCTGCTTATATTTGGAATAAAATTTGCAATCTGCCCATCATGCAATGTCTGGTCAATACGAAGGTCATGCAAAAACTTGCGGTAGAAGGCTCTTGTGTCCATGTTAAAACATGCCGTCGGCGAAAACACCTGTGCATCGCCCGTCCATCCTAATCTCTCATCTCTTTGTGGACAGTCAGTAGGCATATCTAAAAAATTAGATTTCTGTCCCCACATACAGTTGCTTGCAAGCTGGTTCAATTTACTGTCAGATGTATGAATTGATACCGTCGTATCAAGGTCAGAATAAACCACTTTGCCGACGAACATGTCAGGACTTATTTCTCCTGTCCACCCTGTTACCCTTGCGTAGCGGAAACCATAATAAGTAAAATGTGGGCGAACTGTCTCATTCCTTCCATCCGATACATATATGAACCGGGCTTTGGCAGTACGGTAATTTTCATTGTAGAAGTTTCCGTTCTGCAATACCTCACCATAATCTAAAACTATCTTCGTACCACTCGGCAGACAGCTATGGATTTCCACATAACCTGTAAAATTCTGCCCAAAATCAAGAACTGTTTCCCCTGCTGGTGTATGGATAATCTCCTTTACAGGCAGTTCATCCTTTACAATCACAGGAATACTGTACCGCTCCACCAGTTTTTTCTTCTGTTCTTTGCTGTCCTTCCAGATTCCAACCGGTTTCTCAATATTCTTGTCATTATCCCAAAATAAATGATTGTATTCCTCTCCATCATAGATATCACTCATGGCAATATCGCTTCCTCGATACATCCATGTCTCATCAGTTCCAAACACAACCGATTTTCCATTTTCGTATTCTATATGCAGTTCAGCTATAACGCCAAAACGGTTTCCATAATAAGCTTCATCTCCATCGTAACCTATTCTTCCCTTGTACCAGCCATTTCCAGTGATTATCTCAATACTGTTATCTCTATGAAGTAATTTTGAGATATCATAGGTCTGATACTGGATTTTCTGATTATAGTCATTGCAAAATGGGGCAAGATAATCATCGCCTATCTTCTCTCCATTCAAATATGCCTCATAAAGTCCTAATCCGGTCACATAAATTCTGGCATTTGCAATTTTTTCTGGCTCATCCAGCTCAAATTTGCGAAAAAAACATGGATGATATGTGTCATCCTGTGCGGTTCCGATAAAATCGGCTTTCCATGCCTCCTGCATTTTGCCCGTCTCCCAAAAGCCCGTTTCACTTCTGGCACAGTCCCCGCTGTCACCTTTTACTTCCACATAAAAGTAATAACGTGTCATTGGTTTTAACTCAAGCTGCAATGGTTCACCGGTTGAGTCAAGCTTGCGCCCTTCCTTGACATAACATTCGCCCTCAAAATCTTTCGATTCACTTACAACAATCTTTGCATTGAGCTGATACTTACTTTTAGTGTCAACCACTTTCCATGAACACTTTATGTCAGGATAAGCAAAACCCACCGGGTTTGTAATTCCATTAATTTTTGTCTCAATAATACGCATATTTTTCCCTCTTAAAATTTATTTTCAATATCCAAGTCAAGCCGGGACATGAAACACCCTTTCATAATCCTGGCTTTTGTTTTATCCAAATAAAAACTTCGCTAATTTTTCCATATCATCCGGTTCATGCGCAAATATCTCAAGGTCTGGAAGCTGTGTTATCTGAGGAAAAATCGTAGATATTGCAATCAACTGGCACAACTTTGATTTCAGGTTCAGTCTATCACCTTCGCCTGTCACCATCTCAACCTGTCCATGGCAGGAATTTACCACTTCAAGCAGTCCCTTAATATCAGTGAGATTATCGATTTTCATTTGCATTTTACCTCCTTTTTTACCCACCTTCTCAATACTCTAAATATTCTTTTCCGCAAAAAGGGTCAACCGGGCTTGTACCCTTAAACTCACTTTTGCCTAATATCTTATCTACCACTGCCTCAATAACATAATCATGATTGGAATACGCATTGATATAAGTCTTAATCATTGGCACATCCAGAAGATGATAGGGTATCTGTAAAGATACAAACATTGTCGGAACTACCTCTACAAACCACGGTATGTTGTTTCCTGCGCCAAAAATTGTATGCCAGTTTAACCTCGCTGTTGTTTTATTGGAAGCATTCTCAACATTTCCAAGATAAATTACCAAATCATACTTATCTCGAAATTCTGTCACGGACTCAAATTTTATTGGTTTTGTGAAATCAAATACTTCCTTCTCATAAGGAATCATCTCAAAACCCTCTGCCTCCATTCGGGCAACAAAGGTTTTTGCGACACGCTCCTGCGATGGACAGTCTCCAACAATCTCATACAATACACGCTTGTATTTCTTTGGGCTTATCGGAAGAAGCTTCTGAGTATCCTTTACCAACGTAACCGACTTATCCGCACACTCCTTTGCCCATGCGACATGCTCATCACACCCTATTATTGATAAATCCTCTTTCTTTGGAGCAAGTGTTCCATTTGCACGTTTAATATGTAACTTCAATGCCGCTTTCATCGCAAGAATTCTAGTAAGTGCTTCATCAAGGCGCTTCTCAGAAAGAATACCATTCTCATACCCCTTCTTCATAAACCTGACATCCTCTTCATAGTCCTTATTAAACAGAATCATGTCACATCCTGCCTCAATACAATAAGGAACCGACTTTTCGCGGTCCATGGCACATAAAAATCCTACCATCGGTGATGCGTCCGTGATAATCATTCCGTTAAATCCAAGCTGCTCCCTCAATAAATTCTGTAAAAGTTCTGGTGATAGGGATGCCGGCATCAACTTCTTTGGTAAATTCGGATTGAACTTTTTCTGATATGCGGGCATTGCAATATGTCCAACCATCACAGAAAGAGCACCTTCATCAATCAATGTTTTATATACCTCTCCATAGGTTTTATCCCATTCTTCACATGAAAGGCTGTTTACACTGGTTAAAATATGCTGGTCTACTTCATCCACGCCATCGCCCGGAAAATGCTTGATTGAGACCGCTGAACCACATTCCTTAGCACCCTTCATATATGCAAGACCACATTTTTTTACCATCTCAAAATCAGAACCATAGGTTCTCACATTTGTTATAGGATTATGGTAATTAAAATCGATATCCACTACCGGTGCAAAAGCGTAATTACATCCTACTGCCTGCCCCTCACTGCAGCTTACCTTGCCCAGACGGTACGCCTGCTCAGGGTCTCCTGTTGCAGCCACCTGCATCTGTTTGCCAAAAGCCGTACCCTCTTCCACAATTCCATCTCCGCCGGCTTCAAGGTTAGCGGCTAAAAGCATTGGCACTTTGCTGTGATTTTGAAGATAAGAATATGCGTCAAATAATTCTTCTGTTTTACCGGTGCGGAACATCATTCCACCCGGATTTCTTGCAAGTATTTCATACTTTAAATACTGCTCGTCTTTGGAATATCCAATCGGGAAAAAAAGCTGTCCCAATTTTTCATCCAATGTCAGGGAAGCTTTTGTTTCCTCCACCCAACGGATATCCTCTTCTGATAAATAAAACGGTTTTGCTTTTAAATCCATCTGTTTTCCCTCTTATACAGCCTTATTGGCCTTTCTATTCTTGATTTTTGTCATAAAACTTTGTATTTTATCTGTCTGTGCAGAAAATGCATAAAATCCCAACACAAATATTCCCATGATAATCTGCTGCCATCCGCCGGCACCTAAATTCAGACAGTTGAGTCCATAATTCATAATTTCCATTCCGACTGCGGCAATTATAATTCCCAGCACATCACAGCTTGCAAGTCCAATGAATGTTCCCATAAATACCGGAACAATGTAGGAAAACATAATTCCTGAGGTTGCTAAACCTGACTGTGGAGTAACCGTATTCTGTGATACATATACAATCGCTGCCAATCCGATAATAATTCCCGAAAATATGTAAGTGACAAATACATTTTTCTTCTCATCAATACCAATATTTACTCCCGCTCTCTGATTGTTCGACAGCACTTTTCCCTTTCTGCCTGCGGCTGTAAAATAGCTGAATATGACAAACGCGGCAACTGCCAATGCTGTCGGCAAAAATACTCCCGGTATTCTTCCAAAAATAGAAGTGTGCTGCTGGGAATAAAATGTACGGACTCCCTTTCCTCCAAAAACAAGGTATGTCAATGACTCATATAACAACGTCATTCCAATAGTGCAGATAATAATCGGTATTTTACCTTCAATATATACGATTGCGGTAATGCAGTTTAAGACAACTCCCAAAACAACCGCCACGACAAGTGCAAGCCATGGACTGCCTGTATTGATACCGGCATTTCCCGCAACAATCGCAGTCAGAATCATTGAAGCTCCACCCGAAAAATCAAATCTGCCGTTTTTTAGCTGAATCCATATTGCAAGTGCTACGCATACTGTCATGCAGGAATTTAAGATTACCTGTTTCACCAAATCTACAGATAGATAAATCAGTTTACCATTTACATAACACTTCTTATTGCATGCTGTAATAATGAGCATAACCACAAACATCAATAATGGAAAAATGACAGATAAAATTATTTTCCCAATGATAGTTCGTCCATCAATTTTATTCTTCATACTGTTTCCTCATTATCGGTGTGATGACAGGGATAAATGCATTTCCCCCATCATCACTGCCGTTTCCTAATTTACAAATTATTGTGGGGTAACTATTCAAAATAAATGTCTTTTATTTTATTAAATCAATTGTAATGTTCGAAACTGACTTCTTTAAATCTGCATAAGTCGCATTTGGATTTGCGTATGCAGTCATATTTAAAACCTCCTCCGGTGTAAAGAGCGCATCCTTTGAATTTGCAGTATAGTAAATACTTTTTTCAAATTTTGCAATGTCCTCATCGCTGTTTAAAATAAACTGAGCACAATCTACGCGCTCCGCCTCTGCCGGCTGGTCTGAAAAGCTGACACCATTAATCTTGTTCAATAATAAAACCAATGGATAGTTGATTGTCTCAACAGCTGTCACACAGTTCTGCTGATAAGTTTTAGTTCCTGCACTGCCAAAGTTATTTTCCTCTCCGCCATCAAAACCGCTTGTAAATAACTTGATATCTTTGTCCACACCTGCCTGAACCATAACAGGGTATACAAATGCACTGCCTGCGGCAAAACTCATAATAGCCTGTGTTCCCTCATGTTTTGCAAAATATGTGCTGTCCATCGGGGAAAATGCAAGTACATCTGTCTCATCATCCAATGGGTCTACAGTGATTGGCGTTACAGCCGTCTTGTTGTACTCATCTACTGCGTCAATAAACTGCTGTGCAGCCGTTGCCTGACTAGGGAATGCCCATGCAGGGAAAATTGCAAGTGAAACATGAGTCAATGGTGCATCCGTATTTCTTTCATTGTACTCTACCAAACTGTCAAACATCTGTGTGCCAATTGTCACATTATCCGGTGCATTTCCATCAACAGCTGTTCCGACAAAATAATCGCTCTTAAACACTTTATCGTATGCAGAAGTATAGGAAGTATCGTAGTCACAGATATATCCGCCGATATAAACACCTGCTGCCTCACACTCATCAATAATAGAGGTCATACCCATATCCATCGTACATATAATTCCATCTACACCTGACGCAATGAGTTCCTGAATTTTTGTAAGATTGACTGCTTCATCTGTCTGTGTCAACACTGTGTACTTGAATGTGACATTCAATGTGCTTGCCAGACTTTCAAGATATGCCTTGGTCGCCTCTACTGCCAGACCTGTATCCTGATAAAACCCCACACCGATTGTACATTTCTTACCGCTGTTAACTCCCGTTTCATTGTTACCCGCTGCCTGTGAACCACCATCCGCATTTCCGCTCTTTGCACAAGCTGCCATGGATAATGCCATCACAGCAACAAGCATTATCGCTGCAAATCTCTTTAATAATTTTTTCATGTTGCTTCCTCCTGTTTCTTTAAAAATTTTTATGCTTCCCTGCTCTTCGCAGTAAAAACTTACCTCGGCAATACCGCATCTTTTTTACGGCATGTAATAAATATAATTGCTATGAAAATAACCGCTTTTACAAAATTAATGAGATTGAGGCTAACTCCCATGGTTGTCAGGTCATTGCCCAAAAGCACATATGTAAACGTACCGATTAATGCACTTCTCACTTTTGACTTCATTCCTCCGGAGAGCGGCATTCCTCCGAGAATCAGACAAATCATTATGTCCATGGCATAACCACTTCCCGTTCCTTTACCGGCGCTTCCAGTTCTCATCAACATAACGAATGAACCAAGTGCAACACATACTCCAAATGCCATATACGCTATGACTTTCCATTTGGTCGTATTAACACCGCTCTGCGCCGTGGCAGTCTCATTCGCACCGATTGCCCTTGTATATTTTCCTAATTTTGAATAATTAAAGAAATAAGTTACAATCAGCAATACCACAACTATCATAATAATCAATACCAGATTATATGTATTTCTGTCCGCAGGTCTAATCTGTGCCTCAATAGAAATTGAGTTAGTTCCTGTGCTCTCCATCAATAGTAACTGTGCTCCTGTAAAGAAAAACATCAGGAACAATGAAGTGACAATGGATGGTAATTTAAGCCACACTGCAACAGCACCGTTAAATGCTCCACATATAAGCGCAAGCGCCAGTATAACAAGAAATCCGACAACAATCCCCTGTGTAGTTCCGCCCATACGGTTCGTAATCATAATCATCAATATGGCATACACACCCACCTGCTGTCCAACTGACACATCCATAAATCCCATTGAATACACAAAAACAGAACCTAGCGCAATGATTGCATATGTAGCCGCTGCCTGCAGCACTGTTGCCATGTTATAGGCAAGCTTATCGCCGCTGAAAATAAAAAACAAAATAAGTGTAACCGCGAGTCCGGCATAGGCAGCTATATCATATACATGCTTTTTGAAAAATTCTTTTGAAAACATCTCTATCCTCCTAAATCATGTATTCTATCATGTCGGTCTCTGACAAATCTTTACTTCTTGCAAACTCCCTTGTTATCTTGAAATCCTTCATAATAACAATCTTATCCGCCATGCCAATCAGCTCTGCCATTTCCTCACTGATTAAAAGAATTGCTTTTCCCTGTTTCTTCATATCTGCAATCAACCCATACATGAACTGTTTTACACCAATATCCACACCTCGCGTCGGACAATCCATAATAATCACATCCGAACCCTTTGCTGTCCATTTAGCAAAGGATACTTTTTGTTTATTTCCGCCGCTCAATGTGTTTACCCATTGTTTTCCATCATTACATTTTATTCGGAAAGCATTTATCTCCTTGTCCGCCATTTTCTTTTCACTCACTGGACTGATAAATGTCGCTTTTGACAAAGCTGGCTCTGACGGAAGTGTGATATTGTCCTGAATCGACCCTTCAAGAATTAATGCCTCTGTATCACGGTTTTTGGAAATGTATCCAATGCCCTGTGCAATCGCCTCATTACAGTTTTTAAGTCTCTTTCCATTCCGGATTACTTCTCCTTTTTCGGGCTTTTCCAATCCAAATGCCAATCTTCCAATCTCATGCATTCCGCATCCGCTAAGTCCACCAAATCCAATGATTTCCCCCTCATGAATTTTTAATGAGAAATCCTTGATTTCCCCAAACGTAACATTTTTAAATTCCAATGCCACCTTATCTTTATGCGAGGTATCATAATCTTCCCTGTAATAAGAATCTCCAATCTCACGACCTACCATCATATAACGTATAACCTGCTCTGCGTTTGGCATGTCCATTTCATTCCGGCTAAGATGTCCGATAATGTCTCCGTCCCTTAACACTGTGATATCTGTACACTGCTCTAAGATTTCATCCATATCATGTGAAATAAAGATAATGGATTTCCCATTGTCCCTAAGCTGATGCATCAGCTTATACAAAAGCTGCCTTCCCTCCAAAGACAGTGCTGTTGTGGTCTCATCCACAACAAAAACCTCCGTCTTTTCTGACACACAGCGGACAATCTCAATAAGTTTTCTGTCCTCAAATCCATATTTATTGATGCTGTCCGTCGCCTTGATATGTGTGATATCAAAAGAATCCAACATTCTCTGGGCTTCCTGATTTAGTTTTCTCATATTGATAATTCCAAATCTGGTAAACTCATCAAACCGCCCAGCCAGCAAATTCTCCGCAACTGTACAGTTTGGAATAGTATTGGCCTCCTGTAACACCATACTTATTCCTGCCATCTGTGCCTCCACCATATTATTTGGAGCCCAATGCTTTCCTTTATAGAAAGCCTCACCGCTGGTAGCCTTCTGCATACCTGCAAGAATCGAAGTAACTGTGGATTTTCCACTCCCGTTTTCTCCTACAAGCCCTCTAATCTGACCTCTGTAAAACTTCATATTTACATTCTTTAAAGCCTTTGTGGGACCAAAATTTTTGCACATATCCTTTACTTCGATTAATAATTCCTGTTCCATATTACCCTCCAATGTCATGGAAATATATCACCTGTTCTTTATGGATTTATTATACCTTGATAAACAATTTAATCCTAGGTCAGCCATTTTCGTTTTAATGTACAATTTTTAAGAAAATCAAAAATTTATTCCAAATCAGCCACCTTCGCACCAAAAACACATTAAATTTTGTACGTTTTGCACTTTTATTTTTATTTTAGATTATATATAATGGAAAAAATAAAGTTTAAGGTACTTATTTTACTATTATCTACGAAAGGATATGCAGATGCTATCAGAAGAAAGACATGAAATTATTGAATTTTCACCCAATGTACCACTAAAAATTTTTATGCACAAGCTGGGATTTGTTGCCAAACACTGGCATAAAAGTCTGGAACTGCTTATGGTTTTAGAGGGAACTATTGAGATAAAAATTGACGGTGTGACATCCATTTTAAACAGTGAAGATATTATTTTAATAAATTCCAACAGCATCCACGAAATTCACTCGGAGAGCGCTGTCATGATTGCCATCCAAATTGACTTAGCACATATAAATCCGTTTGACAACAATCTTGAAAATCTTGTTTTTGACTGCAACAGCACTACCTCAACCAATCCAGACAAGTTCAGGGGATTAAGGTTTTCAATCGCCACAATGATTCGTGAAAATGCGCACCATGCAAAAGGCACTGAATACAAAAACCTCTCCTTAGTGTACTACCTTGTATCCGAATTAATTGCCAACTTCCAAGTTCCTGCAACCACCGCCATGAAAAATCAGCAAAAATACATGAGAAGGCTCACAAGAATAATAAACTACATTGAAGAACACTATGCTGATAATTTTTCACTGAGCGACCTTGCGGAGAAGGAACACTTATCCGTTCCATATCTTTCAAACTTTTTTGACAAATATATGGGAATTAATTTTTCGCAGTATTATACCGGAGTAAAGTTGTCACATGCTGCATTTGATCTTGTCTCAACCAATGACTCCATCGAGAGTATTGCCCTTAGAAACGGCTTCACGGAATCACACTCCTTCGTGCGCTGTTTTAAAAAACAATATAAAATGCTGCCAAGTGCCTACCGAAAGTTAAATAAAGACCAGACTTCCGATAACCAGGCATCCGGCAATCTGAATTACCTGTTGATAGAGCCGAGCAACTATCTTCATTTATTGACTAAATATCTTAATAACGTGGATGAAAGTTTTTATACTCCTTCACGGGAACAGACGAAAGAATTACATATAGAAAACGTCTGCATGCAATCGACAATAAAGCCTTTGAGACACACTTTTAAGAAATTTATTACTGTTGGGCGGGCCAAGGAATTATTAAATCACAATATTCAAAATATGCTCAAAGATATTCAAGAAAATGTCGGATACGAATTTATAAAGTTCCATGGCATTTTATCCGACGATATGATGGTAGTAAGCCGTACCGCGGGAAAACTTTCCTTCCATTATACACTGGTCGACATGGCACTGGACTTTCTTCTGTCCATAGGTCTAAAACCATTAATACAATTTTCATTTATGCCAAAAGAATTAGCCGCCGACCCATCCAAGACCACATTTTACTCCCCCGTTATAACCAGCCCTCCCCGTGAGATGAGCGAATGGGAGATGCTCATAGAAGATTTCACTCGTCATTTAATAGCAAGATATGGAATTTTTCAGGTGCGTTCATGGCTGTTTTGCGTATGGAATGAACCCGTTACCCCAAAATCAATGTTCGGATTTGGAGATGATAATTTGTTTTTTCAGCTCTACGACTCCACTTACCACACCGTAAAAAAAGTTGACTCCAACTTAGTTTTCGGTTCCTCCTCTATTCTATATATAGAAAACCTTGGAACAGACAAATGGATTAAAGATTATATTAATTACGCAAAGAAGCATGACTGCATACCGGAGTTTTTTAATATCCATTATTATTCGGACATCATTCCGCCCTCCCTAAAGCAGAATTTCCATATCGGAAGTGCCTCGTCATCTTTCCCAAAACGTACTGATGACTTTTCCCTTTGGATTGGAAGTATCCGCAAAATTTTTGCCTCTATGAATATGGAAAATACTCCTATTTACCTTACAGAGTGGAATTTTACGCTCTCCCACCGCAATTTGATAAATGACACTTGTTTTAAATCGTGCTATATAATGAAAAATCTTCTTCGCAATTATGACCGGCTTGACAGCTTCGGTTACTGGAGTTTGACCGATTTACTTGAGGAAAATGTATTGCCGGACACTCTTTTTCATGGTGGTCTGGGTATTTATACCATGAATGGTCTGCGAAAAAATGTATTCTACACTTTTTACTTTGCAAATATGCTTGGAGATGAACTTATAAGTGCGGGAGATGGCTACTTCATTACAAGAAGCCGGGATGCATACCAAATTATCACATACCACTACATTCATTACGGAAATCTTTTTGCCTCCGGAGAATTGTTTGATATAACAGAAACAAACCGCTATTCTGCCTTTGATATGTCTACACGCCTACAGCTTGAACTGGATTTATGCGACTTAGAAAACGGACAATACACCATAAAAGAGTATTTTGTCAATAGAGAACATGGAAGTGCATACGATATCTGGCTTAAAATGGGCGCAGTTCCTTTGGATACACATGATACAGATTTGATGCGCGGTCTTTGTGTTCCAGGTTACCACAAAGAATACCGCCTGGTCGAAAAAAATTCCCTGACATATGCGCCACTGCTAGAGCCATTAGAAATCAGATTTGCTGAAATTAAACCACTTGAGGGACAGTATTAGTTTTTGGCAGTCCCATCTGTAATACTTCCTTAACGCCACATCTCTTTAACTGCGCGAACCAAAAACTCCGTCCCTCGTAGTTTTTCCTGTAGCTTTCATATAATGAAAATCCTCTTGTATTCCACATACTTTTCCATAATCTGTGCTGTATGGATAGTATGTGGAAATTTTATTTTTTGAAACTCCGAGCCAAAAGCTTTGTCCTGGTTGTCCTCCTTACCACGCCCCAGAAACAGTTTGCACATCCCCAGCCAATTCCTGTTGCAAGCGCAACCGCATTCAATCCGAGCATTGGAAACAAAACCCATGAAAATATTACACGGATTGTTATATGCCCCGTCGCACCAAGAAAAGGGAGCATTACTTTTCCAATGCCATTATAATATCCGGTAAATGTATTTCCGGTAAAACAAAACACATAAAATATCGCAACTGTTCTAAGATAGCGCACACCTTCAGTAAATGCCGCTCCATCTCTATTTCCAAGCATCAAACCAATAGTCTGTGGTGCAAATATGAACATTATCAACGCTGAAAAAAGTCCGGTTCCTATAAGCCAGGCTAAACTACAGCGGAATATTTTTTCTATACGTTCTTTTTGCCCTGCTCCATAGTTCTGCGCCGTGATAATTGATGTTGAAGATGAACCGCTTCCACCGATAGAATTGGCAAAACCTTCAATACGCGTAGCGGCAGTATATGCAGCGATAATCTCCGTTCCACCTGTATTTACCGCTCCTTGGACAAACATCTTACCCAGATAAAGACTACTCTGATGAAGACTGGTAATCAACCCAATTTTTAATGAGACAATTATTTTATCTATTCCAAAGTCAAAATCCTCTCTATGTAACACCATGTCTTTATGTGTCTTACACAAATAACAAAAACATATAATTGCTGAAATTATCTGTGTTATCGCCGTCGCAAGGGCAGCGCCACTAATACCTCTCTTTGCACCTGCTACCAATGCAAAATCCAATATCAGATTAGTTACCACTGATGCTGCCAGTACATATAGAGCCGCTTTCGTGTCACCTGATGCCCTGAGAAGAGCAGCGAAAAGATTATAGAGAAAAGTTGCGGGAAGACTCATAAATATCCAGTATAAATATGCCGACACATATCCCTGCAAAGAAGCCGGTGTCCGCAATATTTTTAATAATGCTCCCATGCCCCAAATACCTATAAACATGAGCAATACTGTACATCCCATTCCGGCAACCAGTGCGCGAAAGTGCTGTTTTCGCAGCTCTTTCATATCCTTCTGTCCATATGCCTGTGCAAATAAAATTGAAAATCCATTGCAGCATCCCACAAGCGCAAATAAGAATAAATTCATTGCTGTACCGGCAATACCAATGGCTGCAAATTCTTCTTTTCCCGCAAAACGTCCCACTACAAACGCATCAATTGTGTTATAAAATTCCTGAAGGATATTTCCAAATATCAAAGGTGTCGCAAGACTGACCAGATATTTTGATATGTTTCCCTGCGTATAATCTATGTTCTTTTTCACTTTTTCTTCACCCTGATTTCTATAAACACTAAGAAATACTCCGCCACAAATATCATGGCGAAGTATTTCCCAATCATAAATATATTTAGGAGATTTTCTTTTTAGCTTCTACAAGTTTATCAAATCCATAAATCTCCAATGTTGTTTTTCCAGCCTTCAACTGCTCAATTATTTCCTGTTCGTGATTGTATTTATCAAGAGCCTTTTTAAATACAATATCTTCCTCTTCCTTAGGAATTACCACCACGCCATCACAATCACCAAAAATAATATCACCCGGATTTACCAGAATACCTCCACAGTGAACCGGAATATTTGTCTTTGCAAGACTCTCCTTTACAGTTCCCGAAGGATTGAACGCTCTTACAAATACCGGAAATCCCAATTCCCTGATATCCTCCGAATCCCTGCAGCTTCCATCTATCACGACTCCCGCAAGTCCATACTGTTTACATGCTGTTGCCATAATATCTCCAAAATGTCCGGCGTTAGAATATCCATGCACATCAAGAATCAGTACATCTCCCGGTTTGGCTTCATAGATTGCCTGATGAAGTGCCAGATTATCTCCCGGAAAACACTGTGCGGTAAAAGCCCTTCCAATCATTTTCATCTTGGCATCTACAGGCTTAATTGCTGTGTCCATAACCCCCTGATTTACAGCAGAATTATTATTGTCAGCAATATTCCCTGTAGGCAGTTTTAATAATTCCTGTTTTAATTCTTCTGTCAAATTCATATTCCATCTACCTCTCTCACTTTTTTATAACCAGTTCATAATTGTCATCAATAATACCATCTTTCTTATCTTTCCATAATCTGTATGGAACACTGATAATAAGCGGAACAAGCATAACCGGCCCTACTATTAATGTAAATGTACCATATCCATATTTGATAATGTTCAACAATCCAAAACTTGAACCGAATGTACATACCAAAATAAATATAATTGCAATCACAAATTTACGCGTAAAGGAACTGCTTGATGTCCACTTCTTCTCTATAATCGGTTCAAAACGGTTACATACCGTAAAAATAAATGCCACCGAACTTGAAAGCATTGCTGCAATGGCAAAGACTACATATAAAATCTTTGAAATCCATCCGGCATTTGAAAGATTGTTGATTGCCCAAAGTGTTGGAATCTCTTCATTCATGATTTCCGGCATACCTGCTGCAAATATAAATGTGAAAATCATTGTTGAGCCTGCACATAATACTGCTGTCACGGCTGACTCTATAAGAACATCTTTTCTTGTCTCAATAATTCCCTTTGATGCCGGTATGCAGGCCTCATATCCATTCATGAAAAATACCACAATCATAAGCATTGAAAACCATGCCTGAACACCTGAAAAACCATACTCTGTATATGAGATATGCTGCTGCATATATGAACTTGCAATAGGAACTGCATTTCCAAAACATACTATTGCAACATAACCACATATGATAAGGATTGCCAGTCCTAAGATTGTTCCTACTTTTCTAAGTACATCTGCTCCCCAAAGCGCAAATAATAATACTAATAGACAAAAACCGATTGTTCCCACTATTTTTGGAAGACCAAATATCTGATTTAAAAGTGCCGCTGTTGTCGAAATCTGCGCTGACAAAGCAATCAGAACTACCACAATTACTTGTATTTCCTTAAAAGTACCAAAGAAAAGTTGTAATCCCTTTGGACGGTAGATTGTATTATATGCCTCACGATACGAGTTTGGTTTATAAATTCTGTTGATCTCAAAAAGAAGCAGATTGAAAACAAAGCACATAATTCCTGCTACTAAAGGTCCAAGGATAATCCCTATCCACCCCTTGTTGTTGAAATAGGACACGGTCTGCGTACCCGATGCAAATCCGGGGCCTACATACGCACTATACATAATTGCTGACAGTGAAAAAATTGCTGCAAATTTTTTTCTAAAATTTTCCCCCATAATCAGACCTCCTATGCGTCTTTTGACTGAAGCTTATGATAACCAAGCTTCTGTCTTGCTGCCTTTAGACTGCTGCCTGCCTTCACCTCAGCAATAATCTTCTGCTCCACTTCTTCAATGTGCTGTGCGATTGAAAGAATTTCCTCTGCTTTTTCTTTTGGAATAACAAGTGCACCTGAATCATCTGCCAGTATGATATCTCCCGGACGCACCTGAACTCCTGAAATGGCAACAGGAACATTTACCGCGTCGACTGTCACACGTTCCTTACCGGTAACCATATATTTTCCTTTTGTATATATGCCATATCCTAGTTCCTTAATTCCGTTCACATCGCGGCATACACCATCAATAAGAGTGCCCTCAATTCCTTTTGTCTTGGCAGTGTATGACATTATATCTCCCCATACAGTACAGTAATTTCTTCCTCCATTATCAATTACAACAACCTGACCCGGCTCTACGTCATCAATAAAATCACCAACGTTTCCCTTCTCTACTCCGCACGGTACATAATGAACTGTGAAAGCTTCTCCACAAATCTTACGTCCCTCCACAACAGCCTGAATTCCTAATAATCCGCATGGAATTCCAAGCTTATCCATCGCGTCCGAAATGCTTGCCGTATCCATTTTCTTGATAGCCTTTATTAACTCCTTCTTATCCATATTTGTAGCTCCTTTCGTTTCTGTGTTTTAATTAATTACCTCAATTTTAGCTGCAACCCAAAATTGTTTATCTCTTATGCTTCAAATATATCACGCAAAATATATCTTGTAAAACGAATATATTTGATATAAAATATCTATATATTCGATATTTTATTGTAATATCAGCACCAACCAAACCACCTAGTTATTTAAAAAAAATTATACAACTGTTTTATTCCCAATTTGAGTTTTGCAGTTACCCACAAATTAAAATTATTCTCTATAAAACCCGAAAACTCAATTATTTATGGCTTGATATTATTTAGAAGGGAGTTTTTCTATGACCTATGAACAAATAGAAACTTTTCTGACAACAATCACTTATGGCAGCATCTCTGCAGCCGCAAAATATTTATATGTATCTCAATCCACCATATCTTCAAGAATCCAGCAGCTTGAAACTGAACTTGGTGTTCAACTGATAATAAGGCAGAAAGGTCACCGAAGTATTGAATTAACCAATCATGGACAAGCCTTTATTCCACTCGCAAGCCAATGGGCTTCTCTCTGGAAAGACACACAGCATCTGAAAAATACAGATAACATACAGACACTGACAATTGCCAGTGTCGATGCGGTTAATAATTATACGTTTGTATCTTTTTTCTTACAATATATATCAAACTATCCTGATATAAGATTAAACATCAGAACACATCACTCTAATGAAATTTACTCTCTCGTTGAAAGCAGGGTTGCTGACATCGGTTTTGTCTTTTCAAGAATAAATTATCCCGATGTAATCAGCAACCCGATATATCGGGAACTTATGTATTTGATATGTGATAGAAAAAGTCCGTATCATGACGGTATAGACAGTGATGACCTGCATACTGAAAATGAGATTTTTTTAAACTGGGGATTAGATTACCAGAGCTGGCATGACAGTCATTTCAGTCCGGCAGCCCACCCTGCATTGACTGTCAATACCGGCTCCATGCTTCAAAGATATATACGGGATGATTTCTGGGGGATTGCACCAATGTCGGTTATCCGTGGAGCCATGCGCTCAAATCCAAATCTGACATTTTATAAATTAAAAACACCACCACCGCCAAGAATTTGTTATGCTATAAGAAACCGTTATCCAAATGTGAACCACCGAAAAGCCATCGAGGAATTTGAACAAAACTTAGAACTATTCATTTCTGCCGATGAAAACATATGTTCCTTTGAGAGCTGGATGTTATCTGAATAGGAAACACTTGGACAGGGACCTGCCCCGGTGTCCCGTGAGTCAGTTTTGTGATATATTTGCCAAACTATGTGCATTATATCAATCCCTACCAAATCCCTTTCCCATCTCCGAGTAGGATATACTTTATATTCTCATCTATCTCACTCTCGGATAGCCCTTGTCTTATCAGAGGCTGAATTACTTCACGGCTTTCTCTAGTATGCGGAAGCTGTGAAGCCAGCCTGTTAGCTTTTTCCTCATATCCTGCTTTTAAATACAAAAAACATAAAGTAGCGCGCATGGTTGCCTTTTGCTTTTCATTGATAGAAATAGGCAGTCCTCTCTCCATAAGCTCAATCGCTTCATGGGTATTTCCCTTTAAAGCAAGTGTACTTGCAAGCCCTAAAATCATTCCCGGCTTATTGGGATAAATCAACAATGCATCACGATATGTTTTTTCTGCCGAGTCATAATCTCCCAGCCTTTGATACTGAACAGCCTTATTATGAATATTGTATCTCGTCTCCTCCGCCCGAATTGCGTCCATTCCCACCAGCAAATCAATACTCGTCTCATAAATATTTGCAAGTGCCGGAAGCAACGTTATATCCGGGTATGACTCACCACGCTCCCACTTAGAAACACTCTGCGGCGTAATTTGCAAATACCCGGCTACATCTTCCTGAGTAAGATTTTTTAAAATACGATATTTTTTTAGATTTTCTGCTAAATATAGCTGTAGCTTTGCGCGAAAAATGCAAAATTTTTTCGCATAAATTACAAAAACCACTTTTAAAAAGGAATTTAAAAAAGGACGCTTGAAAGATATTTAATAACCTTTCAAACGTCCTTTCGTGGCTTAGTCTTTTTCTTTTTTCTGCTTACGATTTCCATGCTCTTCAAGAATCAAGTATTTTCCAGTCGTCTTCCGTTCATTTGGTATGTATTCCAATAGATCAGTTATCGTACAATCTAAAGCCTCGCAGATTTTATCTATGTGGTCTACATTCAAACGAGGAACAAGCTCATGATACCATTCGTTGATAGTTGACGGACGAATCCCAGTAGCATCAGCCAAATCCTTCTGAGTCCATCTTTTCTCGCCAAGCAGTCTTGATAGATGAATTTTAACCATGATTTTATGCCCCTTTATTTAGTGTATCACGAGGCATAATTTTAAATATTGTTTTGTTAGAATATAACGTATTGCGTTATTTATACCCTAAAAAAATAATGTTTAAAAGTTTTTGATGATTACTTCATCGAATGTATCTGCATTCAGTTTGTTCGTCAGATTGCTGTTTCTGCTGATTCCCTCGATGTGATAATCCTTATATAAATCCCGGATAAATTCATCATCATTATAGGAAAGAATAAACTTTCCTTTAATCCCCTCTAAAACGGTCTTTAAACGGATATGGTCATCATGTGAAAACCCTCCTTCATAATATTTCTCGGTGCCATGATATGGGGGATCTAAGTAAAACAACGCTCCCGGTCTGTCATACACCCGAATCAGGCTTTCAAAATCCCTGTTCTCAATGACCACATTTTTTAAACGCTCCTGCACCTCTGCCAGATATTCAATCGAATTAGCAAGGTTTTTCTTATTCGTACCGAATGTCTTTCTGTCTGCTCCGAAACTCACCTTTATAATATGAAAGTATCGCGCTGCCCTCTGGATATCTGTAAGTCCTCTGGCATTCAGCTGGCTTTTGTTGTCAAAGAACTGTTCCCTTGAAATTGCCAGCCAGTTGAGTTCTTTCTGCAGTTCCTCACAGTGGTATTTGATGCAGCGGTACAAATTGATAAGGTTGCTGTCTGCATCATTAAATACTTCCAGCTCTTTTCCCACTTCCTTACCAAACAGCACCCATCCGGCTCCACCAAACACCTCAATGTATCTGTTAAAGCCTTCCTCCGGGAATCTTTCAATAATCGCCTTTCTAAGCAACTTCTTTCCACCAATCCATGCAATAAAACTGTTCATTCTTTCTTCCTCCTGATTTTCATTGTTGGGGCATTCAATCAGGTAATCCGGGAGCATTCCAGCCCCCGGACAAAACTCATTCATATTACACTTTCTCGGTATAAGAAAGGCAGATCCAGACCGGAACATATTTTCCGTTGTAAGGCTGTTCAGACTTAATACGCCCCCACAAGCCTTCCTCACCGGATTTATTTACCTTTCCACGCTTTTCCTCCACAATGGTATATGAACCAACCGGAATGTGACCAACAGAAACAGTGTCAATGGTTGCTCCAAGTCTCATGTTTAAATCGCTGATCTTCACACGCACCATATAAGGAGCAAACACATTTTCAGGATATACCTTTACACCGGCTTCATCAAATACACTGTAACCCTGATTCTTGTCTGCACAAGCCTTTGCATATTCAAGCGAATGGTACGCTCCAATCTGGCTCTTGGCATCGCTCCAGTTCTTTCTGACACGATACCAGCTTTCTGCTGCTGTCTGTTGCTGCTGATCATAAGCGGTGAGATTGTATCTTTCAATGATGCTGCATACCTTGTCAACATAATCCGGAGCAGTCGCATAACCGCCATCTTTGATGATCTGCACCGCTTTCTTGTAGTCCTTCTCACCTTTTAACCCAGCATACCTAAGTGCATCGCCTTTCTTTGCGCCCAGTAAGTATGCGGAGTGGTCGGCAATAGATTCTTCGACATTAGGATATGCCCTGAAGGCATCTGTAACCGTTACATACTCACCATTTACATACTCCTTCGTCTCCTTGGTATATTCACTCGTTCCGTCCCACGAACTTCCAGCCCATGTGTTGCCGGATAATGAACACTTCATGCCAAAGCAGTTATTTGCCATCTGTGCAAGCACCGATTTTCCATACCCGGATTCCAAAATAAACTGCGCTGTTGACACCGATGCAAGGATGCCGGTGTTCTTCATATCCGCAGCACATAACTCGCCAACGCGTTTCACGATATCAACGTCCGCCATATTAGCAAACTCCACCGCCTGAATACCATCGTCTACCGTTGCAGACACGCCCACAAAGGCTGCCATGCATTCTGCACAAGCCTTTGCCAGCTTGTGCAGATTACTGTCATCCATGAGCCATGTACAAGCTGCAGTATTGGTATGGAAAGAATGTTCTGCGATAATACCCGGAACACCAGCCAAGAAGCTGCCATTTAATACACCGTAGTAATTATCATCTTTCTCTCCATTTCCATCTCTGTCATTGCTGGATAACTTAGAATAAATCTGGTACCCATTCACACCCATAGTGCTCTGAATCACCTTCGCGAGCTGCATTGCAAACTCTCTTGAGCGGTCATCAATCAATGTCTCATCACGATCTGTAAAATGAATCACCACTGCTCTATTTACCGACTCGGTATCGCAAGCATTTGTGTGGTTACTTACAAACAAATCACAGCCTGCAGCCATCTTTCCTCTGGCTGTTAAATCCGGATTCTCATTGATATTGCTTCTGGTTACAATAACCTCAATGCCCATCTGCTCCAGGTATTCTTTTTCATACTGTGTCAGGTCCCAAACTGTTACCGACTCATAATACCCAGAAACAACCCCGGCATTATATTTCTTGCCATAATGCCCGGGATCTAAACAAATACGTTTCTTTCTCATTGTGTACCTCCTAACTGTCCACTCTGCTTTCTCTTAACTTGGCTACCAGCTCATGCACTCCAGTGGAACCAGAGGAAAGAATTAAGCCGGTAATCACCTTTGCAACGATAGGAAGCTGTGAACTGTATCCCATCAAAGCAAAGAAATCAATGTCGAACATCAATGCAAAAAGCACTCCGAAAGCCACAGCCCATACCGGTGCCTTAACGATGTTCATTACCTTGTCACCCACAAGCTCCTTAACTCTGTCCACAAGGAACTGAATCAGGATTGCGAATACCACGATAATAGTTACTGCATTGCTTAAACTTGCCATTTCCTGCATCTCCTTCCATAAATTTTTGTATTTAAAAAAGGGCTTTGAAAGCCCTTTTAAATACCTTTTTGTCGCAATCAAAAAGGAGTCTTATTCAGACTCCTCTTCCATAGGGAAACTTCCTATTACATTTCCTTGCGTATCTTTTAATAGCTCGATTCTTCTGCATCTGTATTCACTGATATCCAGTTGCCTTTCAATGCTCTCAAAAGACTCCCTATAGTACGTTTTGACATCTTCAGAAACCTGCTTTGTGTGCTCAATCTCCGTTACAAGTTCTCTCAATAAATCCGATTGTTTCGTAGTAATCTCGCACAATAGGTCTATGATTGCCAACAGATTCATAAATTCATCCTTTCTGGCATCTCATCGTTTATTCCGCAGCATCTTCTTCAGCCTCTACCGCTGCTCTTACTTCATCCCTGAATTTCTCCGGAATACTGTCGATTGTTCTTTTTCCAGCCTTTACTAATTTAATGTACAGTTCCAACATACTAATTACCTCCCGTCTTTGCTTCATACAGTTCCGCTACTGCGTTCATAATAATGAGCTGATTTTCTTCTGTTGCGAGCAGTTTTTCATAGAGTTCTGCCTGAGCTCCCATGCTGATCAGAACGTTCTCGTTTACTTTTTCAGTATTTTCTTCCTGCTGGAGCAGGTTATAATACTCATCTTCACTCAGGAAACGGTACTCGCAAGTGTATCCCACTTCTTTCTCTTCGCTGCCGTCCATACTGTCTCGTTCAATACGATTGATATTTCTTCTCTGGATGTAAGTATTGGCATTTACCATCTCCAACGCTTTAGGCAGTGAGGAGCAATTCTCGGTTTTCCATCCTTGCATTTTTGTTTGCCTCCTTGTCCATTTTAGATATAATGCGTTTAACCGCCCTCACGCTTATAAGCGGCTTAATATACATCAGATACCACTCATAGGTGTCAGAGTGCGTTATCCATCCCATCAGGGATATAAAGCCCTTACAGAGCCTTAATGGATATTTCTTCTTTTCCATCTTCTTTTTATTGAGTTTCCTTGCTATCCTTGCAATATGTATCAACGTATGCTTTCTTATGATTACCCGGTTCCTATGGAACAGCCAGCCCATTGCCGATACTTCCCTGCCGGTTCTCCTGCCATTCTTTTTGATATACTCAAATCGGAACACCTGCCAGTCCCCTTTCATTTTCAGCCTGATTTTTCCAAGCCACTGCTTAATGAATATAATCGCCATGTGCAGCTTCTTTTTGTTGTCATCTGCCATCGTGAAATTATCCATATACCGGATAAAGTGTGCTATTTTCAACTTGCACTTTATCAGAAAATCCAGCTCCTGCAGGAGAAAGTTCGCCAGCCACTGTGACAAATAAAAGCCAAGTGGCAGCTTATCCGGAAACCATGTCAGGCACACATCTATCAGATGCATAAACAAGGCATCCTTGATACGTTTTAACAGTTTTGGTCGGATAAATTTATACTTTGCATGGTCATAAAAGTGCCGGATATCGCACTGTGCAAAATTCCGGATGCCCTTCCCGGACTGAATCCATCTTTTCATCGCTTTCATTCCCCGATGTGATCCACGCTTTGGGAAGGATGAATAACTGTGATGGTAACTGCTCCCTTGGATAATCGGTTCCAGAATCAACACAATAACGTGCTGTATCCACAATTCAACTATTGTCGGCACATATATAACCCTTGTCTTCCCGGCTTCTTTTATAATAACCGGGTTATGCTTTGGTGGTTTAAATTCCAGTTCCGGATTTTCCACCTTCCATCCGGCTGGCTTCGTATTCTGGATAATTTTCTGAATCTTCTCAACCCATTCATCTATATTTTCCTCCACCATCTGAATATCTTTTCTGTCACTTTTTCCACGCTTCATCCGCTTATACGCCCGGAGGATAACCCCCTTCTGGCAAGCCAGCGTGTATAAATATCTGTAGCTCTTCTTTTTCTTCCAAGGAATGCCGGTCTCTTTTTCAATGTCATATTTAAACTTATGCATTTTATCTTCTATCTCCTCGCCGCTTTCGAACATTACTCACTACTTGCAGCTCCTGACCGGAATAATTTCCACTCACCAAAACCTATAAAGGCGGATATAACAGTGTCTCAACCGTCAGCGGTGTAAATGACTATCGGTAACATTTTGGACTTATAGTTTCTTGATAGAATCAGGACGCCCCGTAGTTCCACCAGGCGTTAGCAGCGACATTGTTCAACGTGCGAGCCCAGAGCCCGTCGTTAGCACCGTTGTTGCAATTACCGAACCGCAGCGAAACCGCCGGAGAGGGAGTTCCGATAGCCCCTCAAAATCTTAAAAAATCATTCCTATATTTTATAAAAAGCAGTTGGGGGAAGACCCCCAAACCCCCTATCTGCAGCTTACGCTGCAGCAGGTGCTGGAAGAAGTTTGGACGCCCCGCAGCTCCACCAGGCGTTAGCAGCGACATTGTCCAACGTGCGAGCCCAGAGCCCGTCGTTAGCACCGTTGAGGCAATCACCGAACCGCAGCGAAACCGCCGTGATTGCTGCGTTCACCCAAGTGTGATCGCAGTATCCCGTGGCGGATGTACACACAACCTCATCCGTTGGCACTGCACCAAAATCTTTAATTACCTGCGTTGTTGCATAATAATTATTCGCTGCCAAATCCACTCCGGTATCCAAATACGCTGCCCCAGTTAAGTCATAAGTATAATCCGGAGACACCTTGATTCTTCCGTTAATCAGGAGCATATACGGATCTCTCTGCCACAGCATATAACTTCCCATAACGCAACTATGGAAAATTTTGTTGAAGGACTTACTATCGTTGGAACCATAAAACTGTCCGCCACCGATTACTGTATTGATCTGAGTTCCGTAATGTTGTGTTTTATCTTCAACGTAGGTAGAACACATGCCTGATCCAAAAGCAGCCTGAGAATTGGTACTCTTACTAAGCAGAATACAGATGTCTGCCAGTGTATTCGTTAATGCACCGCCAAAGAAAAGGGCATTGCTGGATGCTGCCTTAATTGCTGCGTACTGCTCAGCAGTTCCAATTGCAGTTCCATTCGCATTATCTGCTGCTGAACCAGAAGCTGACAAACAACTCCACTGCCCTGCAATGCTTCGCATCTTGCCATTGGCATCAATGGAACCATAAAACATCGGAATCAGCATATAATCTCTTTCTTTCCCAAGTACATCAAATCCTACAGCATGGAAATCATCATCAACCTTTCTTTCACAGAAGTACACATAACGGTCATTACCAACTTTATATTCCTTCTTGTAGATTTTCTTGACAATCGCCATTGCATCACCGGCATAATCTATATTAGCCACATCAGAGTCCGTCCCGTCCGCTTTCTTCGTGTAATCATCTGGATCTAAGAAATAATCAATACCTCCATCCCAGTTACACATAACCGGCACATTGGCTTTTAGCCAGTCCCAGTCAGCCCATGAGCCATAATTCATGGCGTGCGTGCTCATGTTCATGCTCATAGGTGTAAAGTCCTTGTTCGCACCAAGGTACTCCACCCTTGTGGACGGATTCAGGTCGGAAGCTTCATGGATAACCATTCCATAAATCGGTGCATCATCCGGTACCAGATTTCTCACCAGCTTTTCCACCTGCTCCTGCACTTCAAGCAGTGTTTCCTGCTCTGCAATAAAAACCTTTTTCGACATTTTCTACCTCGTTTCCAGCATAATATAACACTTTACGTTTTATATTTGCTTATTTTGTTAGATTATAACGTAATACGTTATTTTTACAGTTCCTCATAATATAAATGACCGTTTTCCATGCCCATTCGCATCTTTCCACCATTTACATCATCCTCAAAAATCTTCGCATCTCTGCGATTGGCTTTTCCATTATTAAGCAACTGGGTATATCGCTCATTAAAATAATCTGCATGTGCCGGTGTGGTAGGCTCCAGAGCCTCCATCTGCTCGTTGTAAACCGGCTCATCCTGAATCGTTAAATTCTTCGCCATATCCTACCTCCCCTAAAATGTATCGTTGATATAGAAAGTCATGCTGATATCTGCGTCTTTTCCTTTTGTGGTAAAGCGTTTGATGGTAATGATATCCCCATCAGCATCATAGAGTCCGATTTCACTGATATCAGCACCAGGAAGCTCGCTCTCCTTCAGCTCGCACTCATACCTGCACTTCGTATTGCTCAGCATCGTATATGTATCATACTTCTTTCTAAGCAATTCGTGCTTCAGTCCCGACTCTGCCTCCAGCGGTGCAATAACATTTCCATCTGCATCAACACCTCCATCGCCAAATACAAAGCCCACGATCTTAGGCAGCTGAATTTCTCCAGCTCTGGCTCGCAGCATCTTTTTTCTTCCTGCGATTGTAATAATCTGATTCTGTGTCAGGTTCTCTGCCATTTTACAATTCCTCCTCTCGCCTCATGGCATCTAATATCCTTGTTCCATTTAATTGATAGCTGCCATCCAGCAGCCACAAGTCTTTCTTTATAACAACACCTCCCGGTGTCATTTCCTCAATATGGTTACTTCCCAAGTTGATTACCAGACCGTATGTATCCGGTTTTCTCAACACATTCAGCTCATAGCCTCCATCCAACTGCCATGTTCCATTCAATCTCCGGACATTCCAGTAAGGCGAATCGAATCCGATAACCACTCCGGCATCAGAAAATGCCTCCTGCAACTGTGATGTGACAGATACATATACATCCAGATCTATGTTCTCCAGAACCTCGGTGTCTCCCATATTGTAACTGATACCCCATTCATCCGGTTTTCTTCCAACTCCAAGATTATAGGTACCATCCAGCAACCATGTTCCGTTTAATCTCCGGACATTCCAGTAAGGCGAGTCGAATCCGATTGTCATTTCTGTTACCGTGAAGACTTCTCCAACACTTGCCGAATAATCCATAAGCAGTATTATCTTATACATCAGATGCGCCGGTACCCATTTATTCAGGAACTTACGGACATCCGGCATATCAATATGGTTCAATTCACTCACATTCAAAACAATCTCAGTAAGCAACTTCTCTGCATAGCCGGTAACATCGACTCCAGCTCCAGTTCTCTCTGATAGTTTATTTTCCAGCCACGCTTCATTGACCAGCTCCTCGTGGAGTAAGGATGCTCTTTGGTACATTTCATCAATTATCTGCTCTATCTCGGCAAGAATAATATCCTCTGCATTCAGCACATCATTCATCTGCCTCATATTGCGGATTCTCGCCGGAAGCATCTGGCTGTTATTCAGCGACATTGATTGTCAGCTCCTGCAATGCAAAATATTTATTATATTCTGCCGTAATGGAATCCTGTGCCCCATTGACCTTCAGGATTTCCACTTCTTTCACACCATCCACTCCACTGATGATGTTACTTACCTTGTAATAATTTAGTGATACCGTTCCGCTTTGGAAAGCAATCTGGGTAAAATACTCCTCGATCTTACTTTTGATCTGGTTTTTTACCGTTTCCTCCGTATATCCCGACCGCTTTATGATGCTGCACAAAATTACAATCGGAATACTCTCAGCAGCAGCCACAACCGGATCTGCTCCAACCGGACGCATACTGTTTATGTATTCCTGCACAAATGCAATCTGTTCTTCCGTTGGTGGCTTTGCATCTACTGTTAATATTGCAATTGACACAAGCCCGGTGCCATCCCTCGGTGTGTCAACCTTCGCATTGCCCACAATGACATTGCCTTCTGCATCAGTGGCTTCTTTCGCCCATCTTACATAATGTCTCTCATTTCCGCTGGTTCCCATATCCTCTTCCTTATCCGTCAGAGTGTTCATCAGGGAAACAATTCTCATGGAATCAAGACGTGCGATTTCCTCCGCCACTGCCTGAAGGTTATCCATTGAAAAGCTGCCTTCCATCTTGGTATCCTCATTTTTCAATGCTGCTTTCATTCTTGCCAGAATTCCTTCCGCACTAAAATCCATTACACTCTCACCTCCCTTACCGGAATCAGTATGGTATCAGAACCATAAATGCTGGTACATTCAAAACTCACTGTTATCCCGGTAGAAGTATTTTCAAAAGCAAAATTATCTAATCGCTGTATATATGGATTGACCATAAGAGCCTCGATAATAAAGCGTTCTATTTCCAGTTTGACAATCTCCACGTTCATGGAGTGTCCGATTATCTGGTCCTGAATTTCGGAACCAAAAGCAAAGGAATATGCTGTATAATGGAAACGCTCTGTAATCAGTGCTTTAAAAATCCAGATACGGAGTGCTTCATTTCCTTCCACCAGATAGGTACGCCCTTCTTCATCCAGAATCAGTTCGTTCTTCTCGAAGTCATAGGCATATTCTTTCAGCATGGGCAATTCATCACTTGTCTCGGTGCTGGTACTTGTTGAATCAATAAAAGGAAAAATACTCATGCTTTAACCGCCTTTCCTGCAACATAAAAAGAGGAACCGCTTATATGCACCACAACCGTATCCCCTTTCTTCAGCACATATTTTTCGTGAAACTCCTTCAGGAACTCATAAATCTCTTGTGGCTCAAACGGTGTGGCAAAAATTTTCTTGATTTTCTCTCCATCATCGGAAGCTTCCAGCACCAATGCCGGATTGATATACAGATTTTTTGTAATCAGTGTATTGTGCATCTTAATGGTCAGTGGATTAACCGATTTCACATCTGCCAGATAAGTGCCATCCACACCGCCGGAACTGCCAGAGCCACCGTTTCCTTTCCTGATAGCTTCGACCATATCTACAATATTTCTGTTTGTCGGCATCTTTCCACCTCCTGCCTTTTATGAAGTCTCCTCAATTTCCTTTTCATCCATCAGATTCTCAAAAGCAAGTGTTAAATCCATCTGTGCCTTACCGCACGAAAAGGTATGTGTGTCGCTTTCAATATAAAACTGTCCATAAAGTCCGGTATCCGTTTCCTGCACAATAATGGAATATCCTGATACTGCCCTAAAGTCATTCGGAACTCCGGAAACAGTTGCAGAGGATTCTACTGTTACCAGCATCTTCTGGGCTTGTGCTGTGGCATCTTCTCCATCATTCTGCTTTAATACTTTCTGCACCAGACCATACTTCTGGATAGAATCCGCATCCTCTACCGTCTTTACGATATTGTTATTTTTATCCGTTATTAAAACCCTGTTAACAAGGTTTTGAAGGGTGCTTTTATAGGTGGCTTCGATCAGGTTATAATCCCCGGTCATAACTGCTCCGCAAAGTGTCCCCTTCTCCAATACGCTTACCTTGTTAATATTCGTCATCAGTGGGATGTACTTACTGCCATTCTGCTTCGCTGCTGCTGTGTATGCCATCATAATGGCATCATACGCTTTCTTGCCAAGACATGGCATGGAAGAAATATTGACACCCGTTGCTGCCATCGTTCCACTTTCAATTCCAAGCTCTGTACATATTCCCGGAACAATCGTTTCCGGAGTTCCCTCAAATATCTTGTTCACTTCTGAATTGTTGATGTAAAACATCAGATCGTATGCCAGATAGGTTTCAACTTTGGAGCTTGCACTCTTGTCGATATCAAAAATGATGCCTCCAAAAATGTCCTTCCCACTATCATCCTGCATGATGATTTCCGCTCCTTCGTCTATGACCACAGCAGGAAAATCCTTGTCCTTTTTATTCTTTGCAATCGTGAATTGGACGGAACGTGCCACCTGCTTTGTATCTCCAGACCATTTAATCTGCTCTATCAATTCACTGATATCTTTTCCACCAGTCAATAATTTCATATCAACACCACCTATGTCGGAATCGTGTACACATCACCCGGATAAATCCAATGCCCATTATCGGAGCTGGATTTTCCATGTTTCTTGGCACTCGCCTCAATCGTTCCACTGTTTGTACTGTAAATCTTCGGATAGGAACTTCCGCTTCCATACTTCTGCTTTGAGATGCCCCAAAGCGTGTCTCCGCTGACTACTGTATAATTTCCTCCGGATGCTGCTGTTGACGGTCTCGATAATAGACCATTGCTCCGCACCTTTGTTGTGATCTGCACAGATGGCACATTCAGCGTGCGATACTCCGACAAGGAAATTGTGTAATAAATATCTTCATCCCCTTCTTTCATGGAAAACGCAAAATCATCAATCAGCATGGCAAGGTTGATCTTCATATCACTTATGATCACCCTGACCACCGCTTTTGAGGTTTTCCATTCCTGAAGCATGGCAACATATTTGTTCGGTTTCTTTTTTGCATTCTTATAAAACGGAGACTTCTCCGAAGGGAAGAAGCTCGACAGCTTTGTATATTTCAGCCCTCGCTCTCCCTTCAGATTGGCTTCTCCAATGTTCAGGAGGGTAATTGCCTGATTCAACTGCTTTTCCGTGAATTCCACCGCAGCCGGATTGACTGGAAGCTCAATTACTTCCTTCCGGTTGTTTACGCTTAATTCAATGACTCTGGTTTTCATCCGACCACCTCCTAACACATGTTTACAACTACTTCTACAACTTTCTTTGCAACTCTGTCAGCGATTTCATCAATATCCGCATCCTCACGGACGATAATCTCATCTGCCAGCTTTGCGATGGCAACACTCACGCTGCCAATGAATCCTTTTGCATCACCTTTTGTCTTTCCGGAACCCGGAACCTCCAGTCTGCTTTCCTTGCCCCTGATTTTATCAATCAGCACTTTCAGGTTTGTATCAATGTTTGTAAGTAGCATAATGACTGGAGCCATATCTTGACTCCCTCCTGATACAACCGTGTTCTGCGTGATATTGGCAGCACTGTTTTTTACAACTCCGCTGCCCTGCTTTGTCAGGGAAACGCTTTCTTTGTGAGGTAATATTCTGGAACCTCTTGGCAGGTCGACCAGCTCGGCACCTTTCTCACCTACCCAAGTCAGACCACCCTTCCAGTTATTATCGCCTTCCGCATTCTGTCCTACAGAGCCCGAATCTCCTCCAGAACCGGTTATCGCATCTGCCACAGAACCAAACCATCCTGCAATCTTTCCGATAACACTGCCGATTCCCTCCACTAGTGGCTTTACGATTCCCCACACGGTTTCGATAATCGACTGGATGCCAGGGAATACCTTTTGAACCACACCAAACAAAATCTCAAATACGCTGATCACAATATCAATAACCGGAGAAATTACTCCCCAAGCTGTGCTGATTATGTCTCCGATCAATGGAGCCACCGTTCCGATGACTTCCTGAATAAATCCCATCCTCTCGCTGACAAACGAAATGACACTGCCGACTTTTTCTCCGATTTCAGAGAAAATTGTACTGAATACCGGAGCTAGTGCAGAAACCACCGTTCCAATACCTTGTACCAGACCAGCAATGACCGGAGCTGCCTGACCGATAATATTTCCTATCGTGGAAACCACCGTCTGAATTACCGGGAGAATTACTGGGAGCATCGTCTGCACCGTAGTAATGATACTGGTCAATGCCGGAACGCACGCACCAACCACCTGCTGGATGGTTGTGACCATTCCGGTACCAAACGAAACAAGCTGTGGTAATACCGGGGCGAACCCTGCAGCCAGAGAGCCGACTGTGGCAACCACATTTTTAATGCCTGAAATAAATTCAGGAACTGCTGCAATGGCAGCATTGAATCCATTCTCGATTACCGGAGCCATCGAAGGGAACATGGCTTTCAGACCATCTTTCAAACCGACCACGATATCTTTTCCGAGAGCCTTGATTTTCGGTACCGACTTTTTTATACCGGTTTTAATGACACTCGGCAACGATGAGACAACGCGCCCGATCATTGGAACTGCATTATCAAACAAGAATGTAGATGCGCTTTCTACCAGCTGTTCCATAGAGCCGGTTACATCTCCACCAATAGCCATATTTCCAAGAAGGTTTTTAGCAGCTGCTTTCATAGCTGAGAAGGAACCACTAAAGGTCTGACCGGCTTCTTTTGCTGTTGTGCCGGTTACTCCAAGCTCATTCTGAATAACATGGATTGCACTGTAAACATCCGACAGATTGCTGATATCATACTTAACACCGGATATCTTGCTGGCATCCTGAAGCAGTCTCTGCATTTCTTCCTGCGTACCGCCATATCCCAACTTAAGATTATCCAGCATCGTGTAATTCTGCTTAGCAAATCCCTGATACGCATTCTGGATAGACTCCATATCAGTACCAAATTTATTTGCATTGTCTGCCATGTCAATCATAGCCATATCCGCAACTTCTGCAGCCTTGGCGGTATCTCCGCCTAAACTGCTTAAAAGTGATGCCGAGAAACTCGTTACCTGAGACATATATTCATTCGCAGATAAACCTGCAGTCTTAAACGCTGCATCCGCATTTGCCTTAACCACTCCGGCATTATCTTTAAATAAAGTCTCTACACCACCAATGCTCTGCTCCAGCGCAGCTCCTTCCGTAACCGCACCACCGACAACTGCCGTGGCAGCAATTGTTACCGGAATCGCCACCGTTGCAGCCAGCGTCTTCAACTTACTGCTGATGGCTGATATTCCGCTTGCTGTTGCATCTTTGAGCTTTACTATCGGGGAAAATACTTTCCCACCTATCGCTTTCAGCTTCCCAGTTATCTTCGTAACCTTGGAAGTGATTGCATCTTTCAATTTAATAACGGGAGTGGTTACTTTCTTCGCCACCCCCGTAATCGCATTCTTTATTGATTTTACTTTCGAGGTGGCTGAATCCTTAATCTTAATAACCGGAGATGCCACCTTTTTTCCAACCGACTTAATGCCATTACTGACCTTACTGATAGTCGCGCTGGCTGCGTCCTTCGCCTTAATAACCGGGGATACAACTTTCTTTCCTAACTGCTTTACCTTCCCGGTAAGTCCATCCGTCTTCCTTGTTGCTGAAGCAGTATCGACCTTCGCAGTGTAAGTCTTATCCCAAGCACGCTGCAGCTCTTTCCTTGTCTCAGCTGCATCTTTCCGTAGGGCGGTCTGTTCTTGACGGACGCTCTTCAGCACAGAGCTGGCATTGTCCCGGATGGAAATACTTCCTACAACACCCATTTAACCACCTCCAACTTCCGAAAACAGTTTCTTACGTTCCTCGATGCTCTTTAGCATGGATGCATAATAAAAGCATTTCTCTTCAACTCCAAGCTGAAGCAGATACTCCAGCTTGAAACCCTTTTGAACGTAATAGTGCAGGAAATAGCTTTCACCGTCTTGGTCTATGAGTTTTTTAACTCTTCAACAACCGTTACCTTCTTACTGCCGATCACCTTGGATAATTTCATAATCTCCGTGGCGATTTCAGTAATTTCACTCATCTCGAAAATGTCAACCACTTCCGGATAGGTCCTAATATCGCCCTGCTCCTTCAGTTCCATTGCAACCGCCTTCAAGTCAGGCTCAACCACAGCAAGGTAAATGCAATACTTATCCGATGCATTTGGATCATTGGCATCCTCGATTTCAGTACACTCCACAATTTCCGGATAGTCCAGGTTGCGGATTTTGATGTTCTGATCAATACTCGGCACGTAAAGTGTCTCGTATCTTCTGACCTTTTTATCCTTTAATCTCTGCGCAGCCTTCGCGGTAAAGGCTTTAAAAATATCATCTTTCTGCTTTTCCATGTTATCCTCCTATGCAATAGCGTCCAAATTCTGCAAATCAGAAGGTGTGAATCCGATAGAAACTTCTTCCTCGATAATTCCACCCTTTTCCCAGTTTACTACCGGAAGCTCACTGTGCCATACATTGTCGCAAGCCCAGCGTTCAATCTGACCGCCCACTGCATCCGGATCAGCCAGCTTCGCGATAACCTCCGCACGGACATCCATGCCCTTTTTCCAGTTTTCCAGAATCTCCTTTGCTCTGGTATATACCTTTTTCACGGTATAGGAACCTTCGCCCTTTAGACCGGTAATCTTGCTGTCCACATCGATGCCCAGCTGCACATCTTCACGGTTGGCAGTTACCTTTAATTCAATCTTGGAGAATTCAAAAATCTTCTCGCCATTGATCCAGAGCTCTCCCCATGTTCCGGAGAGCGTTTTATTTCCTCTGATACCTTCCATGTCCGTTTACCTCCTACATATTGACATTCATTTTCAAATCTTCCATTGCGTTTACAAATTTTACATTGCTTGCAATGAATACCTTTGTGCCGGTGTTCGCTTTGGCAACCGCGATATCTTCCATCTCGGAAGTGTCGGTACCTTTGCTCTCCAGATAAGTGCGCTGGGCTTCAATATCAATCGCCACCGTATTGTCAAAGGACTTATCCAGCACATTGCCGAGCAGCCCCTTATGGTAGGCACCGATGGCTGCCACAAACATCTGCTTGCCATCGTAGTCATTGATAATCTTGCCCACATAGCTTTCCTCGTAAGTTTCCCTGATATCATCCATGTACAAGTCCATGCCCTCTACAATCTTGATGAAACGAACATCTTCCGTCTTTTCTGTAGTAAAGGTTACAAGGCTGTTGACACCTCGACCAATCTTGTACTTCTTGCCATCAAAGATAATTACAAGCTCACCGGCATCGATGCGCTCATTCGGATCATCCGGTGTCTCTGCTTCAGAAATATCATCCAGCACAAAATATGTACTGCTTCGTGCAAGGGATAATCCTGCAAGCACACCAGCAATTCTCGCGCAATATTCCGCAGCAGTATGCTTTGCCCCGGTAATTGTGGAGGAGATATTCTCTGTTGTAAGATTGATGATTCCTTCATGGTCACCGGCACAATGCGCCAAAACCGCTTTGAAGGTCTTTCTTTCATCATTACGGTACTGCTTAATCCATGCAGAAATCGTTGTGACATCCGCAGATTCAAGCCCCGGTATGGTAAGATAATTCCATTTCAAATCCTTCAACTTCTTAAGCTGAGCATTGTAACCCTCCGTATTCTCTGCCCTTCGGATTGCAATAACAGTAGACGGAGCTCCGGCAAACACCAGCTTCAAATAGTTGTAGTTCTGCTCTGTCCAGTTCTGAAAATCAACCTCATCCACCTTCTTGTAAATATTCAGGTCTTTTCCACCTTCGGTACCGTCCGTGAGAATAATGGCAACGATACCCCTTGCACTTCTTTCAATGGCAGACACTGCTTTCCCACTGAAAATCATGCTAAAACTCGGTAATCCTAAACTCATTTAAGTCACACTCCTTTTCTAATAGCCACTTCCAGCTCGCCCATCGGTTCAAACTCATTCGTCTGTTCCCGTGCCTGACGGAAGTTTATGGCAAAACTGTAATGTAGCACATGATCCGATATTTTCATATTAGCATCATTGATGGTTATGTGCCGGTCTCCAAAACTGAACACCGGGCGCACAACCGCATCAATCTCTGCCCATTTAATCAAATAGGCGGTATTGCTCTCGCTTTTCTCGTGGTAAGCAATATCCACCAGCACTCCCATATCCGTAAAGAATCTGTCAACCGTTTTGTTTCCATTCGGAATAATATCTACGAAGTAATAGGTTTCCGGCTCATTAAGCCCGTGTTTTTCTTCCGTGCCTTTTATTTCCTCGTAAAAGACATCGGTATCCGGATCAATCCCTTTCAGCAATGCTGTGATTGCATTTTTTATCTGGATAATCGGATGCTCCATAGTCCACCTCCTAAAGTTCATGGGTATTCAGGAAGTCATTCATCCACTCCCGGAGATAACCGGGCAGGTGCTTTTGTACTTCCTGAAGGGAAAGTTCCATCATGTGGGCTCCTTTCTTAAAGCCCTTTCCACCTCGCGTCCGGTGTCCGTATTCCACCGGCTCCACATATTCCACATTGTTATAGACCTCAATGTAATACTCATTACCTCTCTGCTCTATGCTGCCAACGTGCCACTCACGTCTGAGGTGTCCGGTTTTTACCGGAGTATTGTCTTTAACCTTTCCCTGCAGCTGAACCGCCAAGTCAATGACCATCTCCCGGAACTCAGCCGGGTACTGGCTCTCTATGGCTTGCGCGAGACGCTTCTCCCATTCGTCCAACCCTTCAAACTTATACTCAGTATTAGACAGTTTCCTTGTCCAGCTTGACCGGGATATTATTATGGGACTTCATGCACTCAGGAAAACCTGCAACCGCTTCAATTTTCTTTCCTAAGTGCGTGATCACAAGGAAATCATTGGTCTGGATATCAACTTCCGGGCGAGTAAACAAACAGAACGAAGTCTCTGCTTTCGCAGTAGACTTTGATTGCTGCAGTTCTCCACCGGTTTGTGTAGATAATGCGCATTCCACATCTTCATACACAACCTTTCCGTCCAGACCGCTTTTGAAAACACTTTCTCCACCCGGAAGGGTATCTTTGAAAGCTCTGTAAACGGTCACGGTATCTTCGTATGTTGTTGCAAGGATATCAGCTTCTGTCATTTTGCTAAATCCTTCGGCAGATTCATTTTCTTAAAACGGTTAAGGGATTTTTCATAGTCCTTCATAAAATCAACAGTGGCTTTCTGATTACCACTTCCATCACGATAAGAAATGGCAGTATCACCACGATTGATACTCGCCACTTCCTTCTCGCCGGTCTTTACCAGATCAGCCTTCAGCATATCTTCAGCAATCTGCGCTGCAGTGCTGAGAAGCTGTTCCGGTAAATCTTCACGGTTGCAATAAATCAGGATTTTATCCACTGCTCTTTTGACATACCTTCGGGCTGACCGTTCTTCCGCTTCGGACATTTTCATACTGTCCATCACTTCCGCTACCAGCCAGTCTTCCTGCTCCTTTGTCATGGCAGCTCCTCCTTATTTTTTACCAGCAGCCTTATTCTGCTTAACAGCCGCTTCCAGCTGCTCCTTGGTTCCTTCAAGCTCAGTCTCCAAGGTCTGTACTTTCTTTTCCGCTTCCTGAAGCTGTGCCTTGACGGATTCCAGTTCATTCTCGGCTGCTTCTGCTTTGCCTTCTGCAGCCTGAAGCTTCTCCTTGGTTTCCGCAAGTTCATTTTCCAACTTACCTTTTACTTCATCCGCCTTTTCCATAGTTCTGGAGGCTTCAGTAAGTCTTTCTTTTAACTCGCTTACAACCTTATCTACATCAACACCGGACTCAGGAGCTTTCTTTCCGTCCGTTCTGACAAAGCCCTTGGCTTCCAAAGCCTTGGCTCTGTCCTGGGAATCAACGCGCTTCACAACATTATCTCTCTTTAATTCGATCTCGCTCATGATTTACTCCTTCCCCTATACTAACGCTTCTTTCACATTAACAAAGCACTGTTCAACCTTCTTCTCAGGAATCCAAATGTCATGGAACTTGCGGTAATCCATAGCCCATGCTCTTGCCTTCTGGTTGGTTTCAGGATCGAAAATTCTCATCTTGTCCGTCTTGGACACTGCGATAGGTGCTTTTCTCGGAGTGATAATCCAGTTGATACTCTTGCTGTTTTCAGTAGGCGCAAAACCACCGGCTTCCTGACCGGAAGTTACACCATCCTTGAAGAGATACTCGGTCTTCATTCTGTCGGAGCTTACCGGAATCAAAGGATGGATTCCGTCCAAGCTGCGAACCTTAAGCGTTACATCACCCTGCTTGAAGTCTGTTACATCCAGCTTCTTGGAGAGTTTTTCAGACATACTTAAGATTGCTGCCACCATGGAATCAATGGTAATTACAAGTGGTGTGTTCTGTCCCACAATTGCCTGAACAGCTGCGATGTCATAGTAGAGCTTCTGGAGAATTGTTGCTTCTTCAGCAGTATAGCCTCCGGAGGCTCTGCCCTTTTTGATACACTTCGTTGCAATGGTACTGTAACGGTATGCATCAATCTCAGGAACCACTTTAGTTCTCTGGAACTCACCCATGACAGTGGATGCAGTCAATACGAAGTTGGTTTCATCCACATCGTTCTCATCGAAGCTGAAAGAACGCCCTCTGTCCTGAGTCATCTTCTGGGTTTCATACGCAAAATTCACGCTGCCCTGCACAAATCCATTGGTGCGGTCATAGTCAGCCATTCCGTCCATATCAAGGCTCGGAATCTTAACCTCTGCGCCTCCGGTGTACTTAACCAGCTTGTCGTTCACTTCCATCCATCCGGAAGTAGCCTGCTCCACAGCAGCCTTGTCTAATTCGCTCTGAATAATTGTTGCGGTTTCAATGGTATTCATTTACTTTCTCCTCCTTATAAACCTCTGATATTTTTTGCAATCTGGTCTCTGATCAGATTCTCTGCAGAAGCAGCTCCACCGAGTCCTTCCGGTGTCTTACCCTTCAATCGGGTCTGAATTGCCGCTGCAAGGCTTTCCTTGAATACCTTTGTGGTATTCGCGAGAGTTGCTTCCATACGCTCCTTACTGGAGTAATCAAGCACATCCGCAAGTCCTACCGGAAAACCATCTGCTTCGAGTGCCTTGGTTGCATTCTCTCTCAATTCCTTCTGTAGGAGCTGGCTCCTTAAGCTGGCAATCTCGGAGTCCTTTTTCTCCTGCTCCTCTTTCGCCTTTTCTTCCGGAGTGAGTTTCTTGACACGCTCTGCCTCCGCAGCTTCATCCATCCATTTCTGCTTCGCATCTTCGATGGCAGCATCTACATCTGCCTGAGTGAAAGACTTCTCTTCTGCGGTTCCTTCCGTTGCAGCCTTGTCTTCCTTTTTCTCAGGTTCAGCACCGTCAGCCTCCTTGCCTCCGCCAAAAAGTCCGTTGATAAACTTCTGGAGGGCACTTACTTTCTCCGGAGTGCTTTCCGCTGTCTGCTGTCCCTGCGTTTCTGTTGCAGTGGTCTGAACTTCCTGCTCAGTACCCTGCATGGTGGTTGTTCCATCCATCTTTTTTACCTCCTGGTCTAAATTTTTGTATAACAAAAGCACCCTTTAAAACGCTTTTAAAAGGTGCTTGAGTCCATATTTTTGCAATTAAATAAGCACCCAGCCGGGTGCTTATTTGCTCTTGTGTTCACAATATTTTTTATTATAATTTCCGGTACCCGGAAAAGACTGCTTTAATTTCTCCTTTGGTATCCCCTCCGGATATTTCTCACATTTTCCGAATCCGTAATGATATTTACACGAATTACATTCGCTATTAACTGGTTTCGGTGCATCACTCCACCGTTTGTCTGAATATGGATTACTCATTATATTTCCTCCATGTAAATTACGTTATCAACCACCTTGGATATGTAGAACATCGAATCTCTCTCAAATAAAATCTCTTTTTCCTGAGAGTTGAACTTCCGTATATCTCGCCCGGTCTTTGATGTAATAACATACTGAATCGGGAAGCTGTCATCATATACCTCAGTGGAACTTGAAAGAAATTCAGGAAAACTAATTTCCATACCGGGCTTATGTCCTGCAATAAACTCCTGCACATCAGGTATGCCAAAATCTGAAACGGATCGATATAAGACTCCCTGATAGGTTGGCATCTTCTGAAGGGCTGAATCCAAACTCTCAATCTGTTCCTTTTCTCCTCTTGTGAGCTTAACTCCTCTTCTCAGCTTATCATTCCATGTATATGCCTCGCTGCTGATGTAGCTGTTTATTGCATGTTTCTCATTATCTGATAGTATCATTATAGGTTCTGGAGGCGGAGTGTCAACATATTTTTTCTTCCACTCCTCAAACTTCACATTGTCACTCAGCGGATTGACTCCCTCCCGGTCTTTAAATAAATCCCTCTTGGCTTTCGCCTTGATGGTGCATTTACAATTCGGATGTATCGGTGGAAGATTCAGTCCCGGTTCTGCCTCATCCAGTGGAAAAGATTGTCCGTTCAATTCCATACATATTTCGCAACCTCCTCCAAGAAAAGTATACTCCTGAATTCCCATTTCCCGATAAGAAGCAAGTTCCCCCTGATTAGAGAAGTAGCTGCTCTCCGTCCGGACAAGCCTTTCTGCAGCATATCGTCCCTTGCCCATGACATCATTGATTTCCTTTGCCATCTTCTGTACGCTGGAACCCATCATAAAACCCATCGTCAGCTCTCTCTTGGCAAGAGTGGCAAGTTTATCAGTATTTTCCCACAGTGCTTGTGAGTAATTCTTTCCAGACCACGGATGCTTCAGTATCCTTTGGAGCATCTTCACATCCACTTTGGAAACATTGAAACCAACACCAAGGATACTCTGCACATCATAGCAGCCCCGGTAATAATTGGTCTTGAACATATCACCCAGCAAATCCGTCAGCTTCGTTTCCGTATCCTTGGAAAGCGTTATCATAGTCTGGTAGACGGTTGCGAGCATCTGCTCTTTTCTGCTGATCCGTGACTTGGCAGCCAATGTATTCAGCTCAAGAAGCGTCTTGGAATCTCCTTCTGCATCCTTCAGGTATTCATCAATCCCTTTTCTCCACCGACTGTACTCACTCCCGGTCAGTAGCTTAGAAGCCTCTGCATTGGTCAGCCCATTCTCCGTGGCATACTTTTGAAACATGGCATTGATTTCTGTTTCAAGCGTCCACGCTGCTTCATCAAAGAGAAACATTATCTCTTTTACGGATTGGTCTGTAATCTCAGCATTATTGAGAACCCTCTGCTTGGCTCGCTCAATCCACTCGTTACGTTCCTTCTGGCTCATCCGTTACCGCCTCCGTTCTGTCAGCTGCGCCCTGAAAAGCCTTTGTAAAATTTTGATATACTCCGAAGTCTTCCTGCTCCTTGTTCTTTTCTTCCTCCAGCTTCCTCAGCTCATCCTGGACATTTTCGACACCCGGCATCAGCTGCAGTCTGGTCTCCCTTGAAAGGTCATTTGCCAGCATCGTGACAATCTGTGCTGTTTCCATATCATTCTGAGGGCGATTCCTGCGGAATTTTGGAACAATATCTCTGTAATCATAGTTGTGTCCCATGATATTCAGGATATTTGTGATCAGCTCAATCCTGCGCTGCAGTCCTTTCTTGAACTTCCGTTCTTTAATCGAACATATCTGCTCCAATCCCCATAGTTTATAGGATATAGCCACTCCTGATAGATTTCCTCCAAAAGACTCATCACACATATGTGGCACATTGGCTCCGGTGTGAATATCCTCGCGGAGCCGGTTCTTATAATTTTCCAGCGCAGTGTCATCAATCGTCTTCAGGAGCCAGTCTACATCTCCCCCATCCTCCAGAATGATAGCTCCTTTTTCCTTCATGTCCGCAATATCCTGACTGCTGACATCCCCAAGTTTCAAAACCTTCAAAATGGCATCATCATTGTACTGGAAGTAATTCGCAGTATTGCTCTGCACCTTGTTATAGGCATCAATCTCTGTTATGACACCTTCAAAGTCCCCGATCCGTTCCTCGTTGTTGATGTATTCTACAAAGGGAACATCCTGCCAGTAGTGTTCCTCCACCGCAATCAGATTCAGGTATCCACCATTCACTGACCGGAAGTGCATTACCAGCTTAGAATTCCAGAATTCAACCTTCCTCACGATGTTATCGTCCTTATCCTTTGAAATGATAGTTCTGATAAATGCCATCGGAGTGGAGAAACCACTGTCTGTCTCGCAGATCATAATTCCGTTTTCAGCTGGAACCCTCGCAAGCCTTATCTTGGCATCCTCATCCAGATAGAGCATTTCAAAGCAGCTTCCGCAGATGCTGCACTGCTTCGCCAACTCCATGTTATGATCCTGCTCATCGTTATAATCAAAAATGTCCTGCACCGTCTGCAGGTACTCATCATTCTGGGAATCATAGACAATCGGCTCACCAACGAAGTACCCGGTTGCGGTGTCCGTGATATACTTTGCCATATTGTTGACCAGACGGTTGTTCGGAGCTGTGCTGTCCTTTTTGCTTTCGCCAAGGATTCTATGCTTGCCCACATAGTAATCATGCAGCATTCCGTATTTTAAATCCGTGCTGTTCTCATCGATGATCTCCCGGATATCTTTTTCTGTCAGGCTTTCAATAGAAGCCCTGTCCATATAAATAACCGGCATGACCGTTACCTCCTATAATCCTAATTTCCCTTTATCCAGCACCCGGAACCGCTTCGTCTTTTTAGCAATCGTCCTGCAGCCTTCCAGAGCGTCCACACCATCATCGTGCGCTCCCATCGGGAAGTGCTCCATCTGCTCCAGCAGTCTCTTGTGCCTTTTATTGAACTTGATGTAATGGTTCTTCACATCCGGTTGCATCGTCTGTATACGCATTGTCTTATCACTGGTCTGCGGTACTTCCTCAATCGGAAGGTACAAGCCAGCCTTCGCGGATGCCTTTGCCAGCTCTTCCTTCAGGAACCACTGGAACTGCACCGTCTCAGCTCCAAACTTCTTATAGCCCCTGCCATAATCCCTGCGTAGCATTTTCTCCTTCTCCAGAATGTCACCGATGATTTTATCCGGATGTCTGCGCTCAATATCCGCATCCATGACATACATATATCCGGATACTCTGTGCTTCGCCAGTGTAATAATTGCAGAGAAGTCGCTCTTCTTGGTCTTTCCAAGTGAAGGATCGACAAAACCAAAGAAAAGGAAGTCCCGGTTCTTGAAGTCGATTTCCGCCTCATTGTAATATTCAAACCATTCAGGATTGAAGATACAGTCTTCCGGATTGATAGGCTCGTTCTGTTCCTCGGAATTGAAGGATGCTTCGCCTTCTGTCAGCCTCATAACCATCAGGTCATAATAGGACAGCTTTTCCTCCCACAGAACCTCCGTGCCTTCCAGCATCTTTTCCCGGTTCCTTTCAAAAAACTCTTTTGCATCGGCTTCGTGGTTCTCATTTGAAAGGTCTGTATAGATTTCCTCCCATTCCTTCCAGAGATCCTCTTCATTGGAAAAAGAAATGACCGCCTTGTACTTGATGGCTTTATAACCTGGATTATTCAGGGTTTTTGCAAGAAGGCTGTCATAATGCAGTAATGTTCCAATATAAATAATGTCCGTGTAATCATCACCGGCTTTTGAAACAGCTTTTAAAAACCAGCTTTCAAGTTTCTTTCTCTGCTCCGGTGTCCGGACATTCTCATCATTTTCAATATCATCCAGAACCAAAAGGTCTGGTCTCCAGTTTCTGTGTTTTCTGCCTCGGATCTTCTTTCCGGAGCCGATCGCCTCAATCTTGATGTTGGTGCTGGTAATCAGCACATTGCTTCTCCATACTTTTCCGACCAGATTTCCAAAGTCCTCTCTCAGTGCTTCGTTCTCTTCAAACTCCACCCTGATATTGTCCAGAAATCCTTCAGCCTGCTCCGAACTGTCGGATATGATAATCGGATAATGTTTGTATTCATAAACTATGGCATGAATGCTGCCTTTGAAAGTAAGGCTTGTTGATTTCGCGTGTCCACGGGGAGCTGCAACCACTCGCTTGGTTCCGTTCATCCGGCTGATCTGTTTTACCTTTGCCGGTGTGATTGGATATTCCCCTTTTAAAACCCCTTGCTGCCAAATGTTGTCCAGTTCACGGTGGAACTCCGGGGATGGTCTGGAAAAATAATGTGGGAAGTATGCCCTACCGAAGAACTCCATATCAATGGCACCCAGCCTCTGACGGATACCTCCCTTTCCGGTAAGCGGTGCTCCGGCTTCATAATCTTTTAAAATCTGTACTCGTGCCGGGGATTGGTCTTTTTTCAAAAAGGTATTTAAAAGGCTTTTTAAATCGCTTGTAACTATCTCGGTGTCATCGTAGAAAGTTTTGCTCTCAGCCTCTGCCATCGCTCCGATCAGAACGCTTATACTCTCCTTTTTGCCAGCTCGCATATCCACCACCTGCCTTTCCATAAAAATTTAGGGCGCGTATTTGCCCCATATTCGCTTTTTTGCTTTTCAGTGATAATTTCCCCCACTTCAATCATTCAAACGCTTTTAAAGTGGTTTAACCTATTTTTAAACGGTAATTTGAGCCAACAGAAAAAGGAACCGGCTGATTAAAGGCTGAATGGGTAGGCTTCGCCACCCAACCAGTGTCTTTTTTTCTGCTCAGTTCCTCTTCGATATGTCCGCCAGCATCCAGCACCGGGACGAATCAACCGTGTACTATCAGGTAGCTTCTTTCAAAACCGCTTGCGCTGCACCCGGCTGACCATCCTCTCCAGCTTCTGCAGCTTTAATTTCATCATCCTCCAGCACAATACTCAGCTGGACTTCTTTTTTCTCGTTGCAAATGGTAATCTCAAATGTTGCCTTGCGGTTCCGCTTGTCATACTTAACAACACGGTTTTCAAGTTTTTCAAGAACACCTTTCACAACCTTAACCGAACCATCACTCTGTACCTTAACCGTTGTCGGTTCAATCGGTGTGTTATTGACACCGGTCAGCAAGGTAATCCACTCAGCTTCCAGATAGGAAAGCTTTGAAGGGCTTCTGCTGTCACCGAGGAATTTAACCACTCCCGGAATACCCTTTACCCTGTAATAGTTCTCCGCATTGTATTCCATGTTCAGGAACACATACCCGGTAAATAAAATGTACTCACGCTGCGTCCATGAGCCTCCGGTGCGTATCAGACGATTTTCCTTCGGAACAAGAGCTCTGATGCCCTGCTCTTTCAGTTTTCCGGCGATATCGTCTTCCTTGCCGGTTATAACCTGAATCACATACCACATCGCTTTTATCCCTCCAGTCCTTCGTTTTTCTTTTTGTTCAGGTATGCACTAACCTGTCTGTACAGTTCCGGATTCTCTTTCGCCATAGCCTCAAATACAAGGCTCTTGACCGCTTCCAGTCCGGCTTCGTAATTTTCCCGGTTCTGTACATCAATTCGTTTCTTATGAGCTGCTGCTCGGATGAGACCGTTGGTCTCTCTGATTAACTTATCAATCGGAACTTCCTTCATCTGCTCCTCATCCACATTGGTAAGGGCATTCAATACATGGTGGCTTGCCAATCTGATAAGAGCCTCCGAAGTGTCCAGATCCGGGTACCGGTTCATTTCATCCATCAGCATAGAGAAATTGCTCTGCGCCACGGTAATCATCTCAACAGTGGCAAGATACTTCTTCGCATAAGTACAAATCGCCATCTGAGACATTTCCTCGCCATTCTCTTTCAGGAATGCAACGATTTCTTTATACGTGCAGCCCGTCAGGAGCATCTGCTCCACGGTGTCCTTTAATTCTGGCGGTAATCTGTCCACCTTGCCGGTGCTGCGTCTTCTATCCTTCTGCTCCATCATCAATCGCCAAGGTCAACCATATTATCAGAGATTCCACCGCCAAGGAGCCGGATGCCTTTGCCAGTGACTTTGGCTTCCAGCGTCTGATAATCGCAATCCGCAAGGGATGCGTCTTCATGAGTCTTGATATCTCTCAAATGGATATATCCCTCTTCTGCGAGGAAATTAACGCTGTCAACGAATTCCTGCTTCTCAATTCCTTCATAGCTGACTGCTTTTTCCACGCTGCGGAGCGCATTGTATTTTTCCCGGAGCAGGTTGATGGTCGACAACACCCTGCCATTGTTCATCATAAAATTGCCAGCTCTGAGCTGTCTCTTTTCTGTTTCTCTGCTCATTTTCCAAACCTCCCTATTTCTTCAGCATAAGCTCCAACATCTGATCCAGTTTTCTGTCCATCTTGTTCATTTCCCGGATAAAATCATCCTTCGTCAGATACTCTGCTTTAATCAGCTTAATATCATCCCTGCACTCTTCAAAAGCTTTTTCATGTACACTTTTCGGTGTATAGTCTTCTCTGATCTGGCGGATATCCTTTTTTAATTCCTCGGTACTTTCTTTCAGATCTGCCTTAGTAACCCTCTCACCATCTATTCTCCTGATTTCTTCCCCATGCTTATCCACCTGACTCATGGTGCGTTTCAGGAAATATGTAATCACTCCAATCCCTAATGTGATTGCCGTGGTTATAATCCATTCATTCATCCTCTCACCTCGCAATAAAAAAAGATACACCTGCGTGTCTAACACAAGTGTATCTCCTATATAGTGAATATTAAAATAAAGTACTTGAAAAGATAAATTTATTTCAGGAAGTCCATAACGGACATCTGACCATCTATCGGTCTCGCCTTGATTTCCTTTGCTTTGTCTAAAACTATATTCCGAATCCACGTTTCTGTCAATCCATATTTTAGAGCCAGTTCCTTGTAATTGCCTCCGTCAAACTCCTCTTTTATCAGCTCATCCCGAACTGTTTTCTCCAGACTTTCAATTTTCGGAATGTAGATTGAAGTACCATTAAAAGCTCTTACGAGGCTTTTGAAAGCCTCCAGCCCAATCAATTCTGCGAGGGATTTCTGCTCCTCGTCCAGATTCTCCATTTGTACTCTGTCTAACAAGTCCACTATGCCTCGCCTCTCTTTCTGGCACTTTTCACATACCCTTTCAAAATCTCGATCAGGTTATTTCCCTGCTCAAATGATATCCATGCAAAAGGGTTTTTTGCAATGGCATCCGCACCAAACTCTTTTTTAATTACTGCACAAAGTCTATCGCCAAGCTGCACATCATTCGGAGACTCATCGTATTTTTTCAGCTCATACATGAGAGCCCATATTTTCTTTTGTTGACCAGAAGTGACTCCGCCTGGTCTGCTCTTATGTTCCTTCGGCTTTTGACTCCTTGGCTTCGGAGAGGCAGCTTTGCCCTGCAGCTCCTCCAGACGTGTAATCACTGCACAAGCCTCTTGATATGTAAGGCTCTTTATGGAGTCTTTCCCGGTCACCCCTCCTACAAGCGCATGGAGTTCGTCCTCACTTCCGGAGGCTTTGATACCGAGCGCATTGCCAATAGCATATATTTTCCTGATCTGGAATTGCTCTATCGTTCTCATCTGCCTCTCCTTTCCGGTTATTCTGATTTCTCAGCTTCCACCGTCACTTTGATACCTTCATCCACAATAATGGCTGCTCTTATAATCTCAACAGCCTCCTGCGGTGTTCCTTCCCACTCTGCAGCCTTTAAAATCTGCAGCATCCATTCCCAGTTAATAATCTCTGCGGTAAGATATGCCCAGTCACTCGCTTCCTGCTCCGGAAGACCGACCATCTTCATCAGGGTTTCCGTATCCTTTTCATACTTTCCCTTTAGCTTCTTTTTCAGAGCTCTCTGGATCTTCTCATCAGCTGTTATCGCCTTGATTGTCTCATCCAGACTTCCCTCTGTATAATTCCCGAGGAACATCATGGTAAACAACCTCTTGCAAGGCTCTGTCATTTTGTAAGTAGTATCCTCTTTCACAAAATCTCCAAAAACATCACCCAGCAGCTTCTTAACCATTGTCATGGAAATCGGCTTCACAGTCTCGCTGTTTCCTACCACCACCTTGGAATTGTTGCTGCCCCAATAATCAATGGTCTTTTTCTTGGTGTCCTGCAGGTCATCCGTTGCCACCTTCTCAAACCATGCCTTAATTTCATCAATCTCCGCTTTGATTGCACTCTGCTGGTTGGTCAGCTCTACCAATCGGTCAGCCTTTGCTTTGATTTCTGCCATATCACTCATTACCGAAACACCTCCGCAATCTTCCCTGCACAGCTCCTGCAGATTTCAACTCCGCAGACCGTCTGCACATCATCTACTGTTCCGCAGTGGAAGCAGGTCGGCACGTGCTTGGAGATATGGATTCCTTCCTTATCCGTTCTGATGTCAACCGGCACTCCCGGAAGGATGCCGGTTTCCTGACGGATACCTCTCGGAATGGTAATACCGCCACTTCTGGTCACTTTCTTTGTTGCGTCCATTTTGTTTCCTCCTTCTTGATTTTTACTGATACAACCAGCTTATCCAGCCGGTTTATGTGTACCATGTTTCCTTCGGAGAAAAGCACATAGAAGGCTCCATGAGCGTAATGGTATCCCATCACAGTCCGATATTCGGTTCTGAATTCATCCGCAAAGCCGACTTCGGCTCCAACCGGGTACCGCAGGATCGTCCACACAATCCTTGCTATCATGCTGTCCTCCTCTCCCACTCTGCATTTCATGGGCTTGTGACCATCACCATTCGGTGGCTGCATTAGGAGGGGCATCTCGCCCCTTATGTAATTTTTCTGCCATAGCGGTGTCCCTTGTCCGGTTTCTCAATCTTGCATATCGGTGTAAATACTGCTTCGATTTTCTCATCCTCGGACATCTTGTCACTGCTTAATTCGTAGATAAATAACATCTTGCCATTGTCTCTGACATAGACCGTCTGCTCCGTGTGATAGAGCATCTGTGGTGCTGTGTAGGTCTCTCCAAACCATCGGATACTTCCCGACTGACTGATTGTCCTTGGCTCAAAGTACATTTCTTCTCTTAAAACCATGCTGCACCTCCCTTACTTCGGCTTCGTGTATCGGTATGTGGTACCGTCTTTTCTGGTTGCAACCATTAACTTGGCTTTGCCTTCCCGGAGCAGCTTTCCACAAAGCTGCATCTCTTCCCAAGCCTTCCGGATATCCTCCGGAACCTTTACTTCTGTCTTTTCGCTCATTTCTTCGCCTTTCTGATTACCTTTGTTTTACCGATTTTCCTCTGCAGGGCAATCCTGCTGACCACTTCCATCTCCTCCGGAGTGTCCTTTACAACCATCCACTTTTCCGGAGCCAGCCCATTCTCCTGCAGGAATTTCTTTTGTGCCAGTGTCGGCTTCTTACCATTCTTCACTTCTCCACCTCCGCAATCTTTACCACTACACCATGCCTTTCACTCTCCGTAACTTTAAACCGGAATCCATTATCTTCTGCCTCTGCTTTCTTTCCAGCAAGGTACATTCCGGCACGTAGTAATGCTGCATAATCTGTCAGTGTGGTGTAATTCCTCACCGTAATCTTTCCCGGCACTCCATCACCTCCCGACCTCAACTGTGTGTTGCATTGAAATTTTCCATTGCCCATCGGTTTCCGGTGGATTGTACCAACCTTCTTGTGCGTTCTGCCGGATCAATTCTCTTTCTGCCATTCATCCCCGGTATACTCTCAATAGCTTCTCTCATACCGCAATCCGGGCAGATATCCGTTTTATTATCCACCCTCGACAATGCCGGACGTCCAGTGTATGGTTTCCGGCACTTAGGACATACCACCATGCCTGAATCCTCCTTTTATTCAGTTTTGCCTCACTCTGCATTTCATGGGCTTGTGACCATCACCATTCGGTGGCTGCATTAAGGCTGGGGCATAAGCCCCGGCACATTGTTATCTATCCGGAAACGTGAATTTGCATTCGCATACCGGATGCTTAATGATCAGCGTTTTCTTTTCCAATCCCTCACGGTACCCTTTCATGTATGAGTAATAGTTCCTCCTCTGGATACGCTGGTTCCATCCTATTAACCATCCTGATATTGCAGATACTGCAACAATCAGCAGTACCAGTACCGCACCGGCTATTCCAGTATGCAAGCCGAATACAATCATAAACATAAGAGCCATCAAGATTGCCCCAGCAGCTGCACCGACCAAAATTGCGGTGCTTTTTTCTTTAGGATTCTTCATTTTGCATTTACTTCCGTTTTCTCCTATATGAAGCGGATTCCCATTGTATTTGCCATTTTTTCCAGCCCCTCAAAGGAAATATCCTCGTTGTTGACTGCGTTATTGAACACACTCACCATTCCACGAATTCCCCATTTGCTGTGGCTGATGCTCAGAAGGTAGTCAATCTCTTTCTGCATTCCCTTCTCTTCCAATACCGGGAAGAATTTGACAACATCTTCTCTCTGGATATCCGATGTGCGGTACCTTCCATGGAGCTTCGTGCGGTTGAACTGCTGGGCGAAAATTGCTTCCTGCTTTCCGAGCATCTTATTGTAGACTTCCACATTTCCGATGAGTGCGATTCCAATACCCGGTTTTCCGGTAAATATATCCTCATCTACCCACCCTCTGATTTCTTCCAGAGTGAGGAATTTAAGATTCTGTGCTTCATCGATGATGATAACCTTATCAGTCTCTCTGAGCTTCTCCTGAATGGATACCGATAAATCCTCGGTGCGCTGGTTTTCAGGGAGTTTTAAGGTCTTTGCAATCATCTTTAAAAGGCTTCTTGTTGAGCCGGTACTCGGTGTTGCTTTCACATAAACGGTTGTTGAAGGATTGTCCTGCAGGAACTTGGCTGCTGCTTTCGTCTTTCCGATCCCGGCATCCCCATCAATAACTACAATTCCCTTCTCCAGCTGGCAGTACCGGATCAGCTTGTACGCTTCCTCGGAAATGGTTGTCGGTATGTACCCGGCTGAAGTCTTGGTTCTGAAAGGTTCCGCTTTCTGCGCATTCTGTGTTTTCTCTTCCTGAATCTGAAAGAACTCTTTCAGCTTATTTTCCACCGCTTCAATATCGCCCTTATCGTACATACTTCTGCGGTACTGGCTGAGTGCTGCCTGACTGATTCCAAGAATCGGAGCTGCCTTTGCCTGACTCAAATTTTCGTCCTTCAGAAACTTTTCCAATCTCTCCTGAAGCTGTGTGTTATACTGTTTACTCATCATTTACCTCCTTGCCTTTTGGCTGCATTTCTATTCATTACATCAAGGTCTGCACCGCCTACCACCTTCTTAAATACCGGTTCTTCGTCTGCCCTCTGAACCTCAAGAATGGAAGGATTCGGTCTGCCCTGATAGTTCGCTTTGTTTCGCTCTGCCTGTTTAAGCACAAGCTCCATTGCAGTGATCTTGTCCACGTCTGCCAGAATCGCATTCTCTTTGTATTCCTTTGCGATACGTTCCAGCCTTCTGGTCTTCGCCATTGCTGCTTTGACATCTTCCTTGCTGGCATTGTAAGAAAGGACTGCAGTATTGTCTGCCGGTACCGACATGATGTATCGATCTTCCAGATCGTAAATTCTGACCTCGCTCAGGTCCTCCGGATCGTATCGGAAGTAAACCTTCTTTCCGAGCATCAGATGTACAAAATCATCATTCCAGAAATCGATGCGTCCACCACCAATATCCAAGTGAACACCTCTTCTTGTAACCTGCTGCGGTCTGGTACTTCTCATCAGCATCAGGTTTAATTCCTCTGCCGATGCAACACGTTTCCGTCTCAGGTGATCGTTGAATACATCCATCTTGCATTTTCCCTTGTCGGCTTCCACTGCTCCGTTGTAGGCTTCCATGTTGAAATACCACTCCAGAACTGCTGTTACATACTCCTCAAATTCCTCATCCGTGTAAATCTGATCTTTCTTCAGAACGTATTTCAATCGCTCTGGTTTCTCGACCACACTTCCTCCAGTATAGGTATTGAACAGTCTGGAAAGGTCATTCTTTACATCCTCAAATCGTCTCTCGATGATCTTCGCTTTCGCATTCCGGACAATCGCATTCGTCATGTTGATGCCGAGTCGCTTGAATACTCCCGGTGGCTCAAATTTCTCCTCGCCATCCTTCGGTTTCTTCTTACGGTGTCCCAAGCCTCCGATATCGAAGGTCAGGAACTCTCGACCATTATCCACGTAAATGTTATCCGGTATGCCATGCTTCAGGATTCCCTTTCGCAGTGCTATCAGCGTGGCTTCTGAACAAGGATTGTAGGTAATATGGAACCCGGTAAATATACCGCTTCGTGCATCCAGAAACGCTGTTAAATATGGTCTGTGGATGTTTCCATTCTTGTCTCTTACCATGACATCGAAGGTATGGTTATCAGCAATCCACCACTCGTTGCTTGCGATATCCTCGTATATTCTGCGGATAAACGGAGCACATCGGTCATTGTAGGCTTTGTGTCCCTCACGTCCCAGCACCTTGACACCTTCCGGCACTTCGTTGTTGAGTCTCCGGTAAAAAGCGGAATAACTTGGAATGTCTGCGTATAAATCCGGTCTTTTCTCCTGAGCCCACATCTTTGTGTAGTCCAGGCATTTCTGGATCGGGTGCTGGCTCTCATCGAGGTAGTAATACAGAAACGCTTGCCATATCGTATCATCTATGGTGCTGGTTCCTTTTTTCCACTTGCCTCGCTTATCTATGAGACCGCTTAAATCATTTTCCTTAATTGCTTTCCACTTCCGGTATAGGATATCAACAGAAATCTCTTTATCCGGGTACTCCAGTACGCATAATGCAACGAATTTTTTATCAACATCGGCTTTGCAGGTAACTCCCGGCTTCATACGATACTGTTGCCACTGCTCCACGAGGCTGATCCAGAAATCTATTTCCTGCCTTTCGCTTTCTGAGAAATGGTCTACTGCCTTTTTCTCCGTTACCGGCTCCGGAGCTTTTACATCCTCCGGTGGGTTCTCCAGATTCATCTGGTACCATTTCTGCTGCAGCTCCTCATCCAGAGCCTCCAGCGGTACCAGATAGGTCTTTCTGTTTTTATCATTCAGGACTTCCTGCGCCTGAAGCTTACCTTCTTTAATTATTCGCTGTACATATTGAAAGCTACATCCTTTGACCTCTGCCACCTGCTTTGCGGTAAGCATCTGTCCCATCTCATCACCACCTTATAGCCTGTCATCATCAGATGCAGGAGGCTGTCCCTGCATGACGGAGCCGGTGCTCCGTTTCGACTGTTCGTTTTGTGATTTCTTTGGTATACTCTCCGTAGAAAGGAGGTGTTTACCATGACCGATTCTATTTTTACCTCTCTGATTGCTGCATCAATGAGTGAAGCACGTTCACAGTTTGCCGACTCGAATAATACTGCTCTCATTGATGAAATTCAGAACAATCCGGAGGCATTTACAGAAAGCATTTCTTTTGGTCACGCTGCCCAACTGATGTCAATTTTTATGGATTGCACTTTGCAGAATTACCACAAGTTTTTATGTATCATCCTAAAAGAAAAAGGAATTGACATTTCCAACTTGGAAGATTTTAGGCATTTGCTTAAATAGTAACTTTTCCAAGTTCCGCTGCTCGTCCCAGAACCAATCCCATAACATCTGTTTCAGATTGGTCTGGGATGTTTGATTTATACTCTCTGGCAATTCGCTGCATTTCTCTTGTCCGTCTCATTGCTTCTTTTATATCTTCTGCATAATTATGGTATTGAAGTAACTTTGGTGGCTCCCGGTCAACCTTCATCAGCCAATCACTTTCATCCTCGGTACACAAACCGTAATACTCATCCGTTCTGGTAAAGTGGTATTCCACTCCGTAAAAGTGCTTGATTGCCATCCGGTACACTTCCCACTGTGCCTGACACCATGCCAGTGTCTTCAGGATCTCCTTGTCCTCTCCGGTTCTTCTGTTTTTCTCCAGTGCCTGATCCCATGCGGTAATCGTACACTCCAACTCGGAACCAAACTCAGCCTTCAAAAATTTCTCTTTATTCAGTTTCATACGCTCCTCCTTAAATGGCTTTTAAAAACTCTTTAAAATCGTTCAAATCTCCGTCCAGCTTCTCAATAATAGGAACGATATATTTGTTACCGGACTGCTTTCCATGTGTTGCTTCGCTAATTCTTGCGTGTGGTATGCCCATCTGCCTTGCCAGTTCGTTCTGGGAGATCTCTTTCTCCACCAACCGTATCTTTACCCACCGTCTGAATTCAGCGAGATTCCTTACTTTGTTATTTTTCAACTTCCACTCGCCCTCCTTTAGCGTTATTCGTTATATTTTTCTGTACCAGTGTTACAAAATAACCTATTCAGTTATCAAAATCCGTGTTATAATTCATTTTGTATTATTGGTACATTTTGATTATAATGCGAAATTTTCGCATTGTCAATATAGTTTTGCGAATATTACGCATTATTTTCGAGGAGGTTATTATGACCGGTTTATATGAGAGAATCTTAGAAGAAACAGAGCGTATGGGCATCACAGGAAAGCAACTCGGAGAATTACTCGGATTAAAAAAGAGTCCTTTAACAGACTGGAAAAATCGAAAATCAAATCCTACATTAGAACAGCTTTCAAAGATGTGCGAAATATTCGCAATATCATCTGACTATTTGCTATTTGGTTCTGTTTGTAATTTATCCGCTGATCAGCAAGAGCTTGTTGACACATACGAAAAACTGGATCGAAGAGGGCAGCATCGTGTTCACACCATTATTTATGAAGAATTAGATCGGATTGAAAAAACGGTAAATGCGTCATCCTCAAAAAGCGTCATTTAATTAAAAGGAACGGGAATATAATATATATTGACCGTTCTTTTTTTACGTGATATATTTTATTTACATTTACCACTATGTTTTAAGGCATAAGAAAAAGAGCAGTTTCAGACGTTCTGCCACGCTTCTGATTCTGCTCTTTTTTTGGTTGGCATTATGGTTGGCATTCAATGCACTTTAAAATTTGCTTTTATAAACGCCTTTTGAAAATACCTTTTAAAACTGTTTGAAAGGTCAAAAATCCCACAAAATAAACACTTTAAAGCACTTTTATAGTTTTCTTTAAAAGGTTTTTAAACGGTTTTAAAACCTACACTTTCCGGGCATTCCGGTGCCTCTATTTTCCCCCTTTCAAATCGCATTTCCTTTTTCAGGTTGGCATTCACTCTACTCATGTATTTATAAGGGCATTTCCTTGCTTTTAAGCCTAAAAAAGCCCCATTTCATGGGATTTCTCGCCATGTAAGGGGCTTTAAGGCTTTTTAAGGGTTCAGAAGTTGGCATTACCCTTGATTTATACGGAAACTCACAATAGCATAGCGCCCTCCTGATGATTTATTTTTACTAAATCATAACATGAGCACACATAAATTCAATAACGCAGTAGTTGTCTGCAACTCAACCACACAGCCATCAGATAAGCCTCATCACCTTGAGCACAAATATCCATCCGGTCAGTGTAACAGACGACAAAAGCGTCGCCATAACCACTATACTTGAGCTCAACACCTCATCATTCCCCATATTTTTCGCCATTATGTAGCATGTGACTGTTGTAGGTGAGCCGAGCATTATAAGGATTGCGACCAGCTCACTGCCGCGGAAGCCAAACGCTATCGCAAACGGGAAAAAGATAAGCGGCAAAAGCACAAGCTTTATAAAGGTGGCGATTGATGTCATCCTAATCTTCTTAATCGCCTTCGCCCCCTCAAAGCCTGCTCCGACAACAAGCAGCGCGATAGGTGTCGCCGTCTGTGCAATGCTCGTCACCGCCTTTAACGGTATTGCGGGAATATTTATTCCGAATATTGAAAACGGAAGTCCTAGGAATATTCCTATTATAATCGGGTTTTTAACCACGTTGATGCAGGCTTTTTTGATGTTGGAGGTTTTGCTTGTCGGCACTTTGGAAACATTTCCATTCTTTCCCATATCTGCCGAGAACGTCAATATAACAACCGACAAAATATTGTATAGCGGCACAGCCGACACAATCATAAGCGGAGCCATGCCTGAATTGCCGTATATATTGTTTATAAAAGCAATACCCAGCACCGCCGCACTTCCTCTCGCGCTCGCCTGCGTGAACGCTCCGACCTGCGTTTTATCCTTTATAAAAATATAGCTAAGTCCCCATATCGCAAGAAACATTATGGTCGTCGTTATCATACAGAACAAAACAAAGGTCAGATTGAAATCTGACCTTATGTCTGCGGTTGCGATATCCCTAAACAGCAGCACCGGAAGCGCCACCTTAAAGACATATTTGTCCGCAACCTTATTAAATTCCTTGTTAAACAGACCGATTTTCATGAGAAACCAGCCAAGAACCATAATGAGAAATATAGGCAACGTCGCATTGAGACTAAAAATAAAATCTGCCATAATAATCCTCATTTCTAAATTATATGATGCCAGAGTAAAAAGTTAGAAGCCTTTTCAGCCAAAAAGAACCATCGAAAACCGTCCCTAATGGTCGCTCATTTACAGTGTACTTGTAAACCTGTCAAACGCCGCCTGTCCGTCTGCATCTCTCTTAAATACGCCCGCGTCCTCGAGAACCTTCTCGAACACAAGACCTATCTCCTCCTTGATAATACCGTCCACATTCTCAGCATTGATTTCAGGATACTTAGGTCTGAACGCGTCAACCCAGTCAGCATGCTTCTCTATCTTCTCGTTGGAGCGGATATCCTTGCCGTTTACGATGTAATCGGACAGAATTTCCATCTCCTCCTTGAGTCTTGAAGGGAGAACTGCCAGTCCCATAACCTCGATAAGTCCAATGTTCTCCTTCTTGATGTGGTGGAGCTCATTGTGAGGATGATAAAGACCGAGCGGACACTCAGGTGTCGTTATGTTGTTTCTGAGGGCAAGGTCAAGCTCGTACATATCGCCGCGCTTTCTCGCTATAGGAGTGATTGTGTTGTGCGGCTCACCGTCCGTCTCGGCAAAAACGTACGCAGCTTCGTCGGTGTAACCCCTCCATGCCTTTAAAATATGGTCTGCGAGGTCGATAATCCTCTTCTCATCCACACAGCTGAGACGTATTACCGACAGAGGCCACTTTACAATGCCTGCCTTCACATCCTCATAACCCTTTACCGTGAACTCTCTCTCAACAGGTGCCTTCGCCATGGCAAACTCATAGTTTCCGCCCTGGAAATGGTCATGTGAAAGAATTGAACCTCCTACAATAGGAAGGTCAGCGTTAGAGCCGATAAAATAGTGAGGGAACAGCTTTATAAAATCGAACAGCTTCACAAACGTCGCTCTCTCGACCTTCATCGGAATGTGCTGTCCGTTGAAAACTATGCAGTGCTCGTTGTAATATACATAAGGTGAGTACTGGAAGCCCCACTGTCCGCCGTTTATCGTAATAGGGATAATTCTGTGGTTCTCCCTCGCCGGGTGATTGGTGCGCCCTGCGTAGCCCTCATTTTCACGGCAGAGCTGACACTTAGGATAACCGCTCTGTTTGGCAAGCTTCGCCGCTGCGATTGCCTTAGGGTCTTTTTCCGGCTTTGACAGATTGATTGTGATGTCAATATCGCCGTACTCCGTCTTAGTCACCCACTTCATGTCCTTGCACACACGGTATCTTCTTATGTAGTCCGAGTCCTGACTAAGTTTATAATAATAATCTGTAGCCTCCTTTGGCGAGACTGAATACTTCTCCTTAAATTCCTTTATAACCTGTGAAGGTCTTGGCATAAGGCAGTTCATAAGCCTTGTGTCAAACAAATCCCTGTACACAACGCTGTCCTCAATAAGACCTTTCTCGACAGCATAGTCAAGAATCTCCTTCAAAACGCCCTGAAGCTCAACCCCCTCATAATTCTCCTGTGGCTCCTCATAGTCATCGAGCTTTAACACATCAAGTATCAGATTGGTGGAATAAATCTTCTCCTCCTCTGAAATCAAGCCCGTCTCCAATCCATAAGTAACTAACTTCTTTATAGCCTCGTATACCATAGCATACCTCCACGCCTACTATTCTACTTAATTAACTGTAAAACTAAAATTACCAAATTTACACAATTTCAAATATTATAACATGTAATTTCATAAAGGAATTGCTGTGACAAAAACCTCTTTAATTTTACATTGAACAGTTGTGCAATAATTCCGCATAACCTACGCCTTCCCCAAAGTCCTCTTAATCTTCCTCACAACCTTCTTTGCAAAGCTTGGGTAATATATGTCCTTCTGCACCGCAATGTCATAGTCGATATCGCGCTCCACCTTATCCCTGAACTTAATCGGGAACTGGTAAGCTCCCGCGTGCATCTCCTCTCCCGGTCCCTTCGTGTGGGTGGCATCCTCGCGGTTCATGCCGATATTGTTGATAAGGTTCACATTAGGGACAACGCACAGACCATCGTTCTCCGCAAGACAGAGCATAAGCTGGTAATCCCATGTGTCAAGCTTGCCCTCATAGATTAAGTCAAGCTCCTTCTCCACATAGTCCGCCTTCGCATCCATGAACACCTTGTGCATAAGCCCCTCAGCCTTGCGTTTTGGCCAGTTCTTCAAAGTCACATCGTACTTCTCCCATGTACTTCTCCATGTGCCCCAGCCCCAGATGTAATTATCTGCGGTAAAAAGATAATCGTGAGGTGTCTTATAATTCTCAAGCTTCTTGTGAGCTCCGACCATCATTACCTTAGGGTCGTTTCTGTAATGCTCAAGCATCTCCTGACAAAATCTGAAAAATGAGACATCTAAAAGCACATCATCCTCGATGATGATTGCCTCCTCCTCGTGCTCAAATACCCAGCTTATACCCGATGACACACGCATCTTGCAGCCCATATTTTTCTCAGCATAATTCTTGTGAACCTCACAGTCCCAGTCCACATGCGTGTCAAGAAACTCCCTGACAGCCGCCACCTTCTCGGCATCCCCCTCTTTTGCCGGTCTTGCCGCATCGCAGATAAGATACAATCTCGGCGGTTTAATCTGTCTTATGCGCTCAAATACAACCTGTGTCGTATCAAGTCTGTTATACACAAAGAAGGCAATCGCTGTCTTCATCACAAAATCACTCACAATTAACTCCATTCCATATCATGTATTTAAAAAACTGTCGGGCAGGACAGCCCTTAACACACACAATATAATATACTTTAATCTCTATATCTGACAGCTCAACCACAAAAAGCAGTACAAAAACTATGTATAGATTGTCAAGCGGATATTCGCAATCCGCTTCGCTGTCAAAACAAATATATTTATGAAAATTTCTTTTGAAAATGTGGTTTTGAATTGTCACAAAACCTTCTATATCTTATTAAAGCACAACCGGGCCGCCGCCGATATCGGCAACATAGAAATCTGCCGCATATCCGATGGTATCCTTGTACTCCTTGCCGACCTTCTCGATAAAGTTGTCGATAGCGTCGGTCTTTACAATGCTGACAGTACAGCCGCCAAAGCCTGCTCCTGTCATACGGGAACCGATAACGCCAGGCTGCTTGAGTGCCGCTGCCACGAGAGTGTCAAGCTCCTTGCCTGTAACCTCATAGTCCTCCCTGAGAGATGTGTCGGAAGCCACCATAAGTCTGCCGAACTCCTCGATATCTCCGTCCTTTAATGCTTTTACAGCCTTGATTGTTCTCTGGTTCTCATATACGGCATGTTTAGCTCGCTTCTGGCGAACCTCACTCTTGATTGCCGACTTATAGCGCTCAAAAGCCTCCTCCGTCAAGTCGCCCAAAGTCTTGATATCTATAACTTTCTGAAGCTCCTCCAAAGCCTCCTCGCACTCTGCACGTCTCTCATTGTACTTGGAGTCGCCAAGACCTCTCTTCTTGTTGCTGCATGAGATGACAATCTTTGCATTGTCAAGCTTCACAGGTGCATACTCGTAGGAAAGATTTGAAGTGTCAAGGAAGATAGCATGTCCCTCTTTTCCCATGGCTATGGCGAACTGGTCCATTATTCCGCAGTTGACCTTGTTGAACTTATTTTCCGCAAACTGGCTTATTAAAGCCATCTCGATAAAATCCGTGTCAAAGCCGAATGTATCCTTTAATACAAGCGCTGTGAGAACCTCTATTGATGCTGATGATGAAAGACCTGAACCATTAGGTATATTTCCGAAATAGTACATGTCAAAGCCCTTGTCAAAATTGTAGCCCTTCTCGTTGTAAGCCCACATAACACCCTTTGGATAGTTAGTCCAGTCAGCCGCCTTGTCCCACACAAGGTCATCGAGTGAGCTTTCTATCACCCCGAGCTTCTCAAAATTAGCCGAATAGAAACGAAGCTTATTGTCATCTCTGCGTCTTACAGCGGCGTAAGTTCCCATTGTGAGTGCGCACGGGAAAACATGTCCTCCATTATAGTCCGTATGCTCTCCGATTAAATTAACTCTTCCCGGTGCAAAGTATACCTTGACCTCTCCATCTCCACCGTATACCTTCTTAAATTCCTCAAGCATCTTCTCTTTCATAATCCAACCTCCATTGTAAATAGATATAGTTCTTACTCCCCTTGTATACAGAGTAAATCTGTTATAATTATAGTATAATGTTAGATTTTTATCAAGGATTTTGTACAGCAAAAGAAGCCGGGTTTCCCCGGCTCCTCCGCCGTGATGTCTGCTATAGTAAAACAGTCTATATGTCCTCTTGTGTCACTGCCTTCTCGTATGCCTCTAATATGGCATTCGATATCATGTCCCTCGTAGCGGAACTGATTGGATGAGCGATATCTCTGTACTCACCCTCAGCCGACTTCTTACTTGGCATGGCAATGAACAGCCCCTTCTCTCCCTCAATTACCTTGATGTCATGTACGACAAATTCATTGTCAAATGTGACCGAGACAACTGCCTTCATCTTGCTGTCCTTAGACACCATCCTGACCCTCACGTCTGTAACCTGCATAATAACCCTCCATATATTTTTCTACACCATAATGGCATCCGCCGCAATCTGCCGCTGCGGCGTTCACCATAATGCCGTTTTATAAGCTGTATCTTTCGTTCTTCTCCACAACGACCTTAATCTTGCCGTCCTCACCTGAATACCTGCTGTTAGAGCGGATGGTGTCCCTGCTCTCCACAATGCAGTTCTCGATTACCGTGTTGTCACCGATATATACATCATTCAGTATGATTGAGTTGCGGATTACACAATTGTTTCCAACAAATACCTTCTTAAACAAAACAGAATTTTCAACAGTACCGTTTACGATACAGCCACTTGCCACAAGTGAATTTTTGACCTCTGAACCCGGATTGTACTTTGCAGGAGGAAGGTCATCAACCTTGGAGTAGATATCAGGATACTGGTTAAAGAAGAACTCTCTTACATCCCTCTTTAAGAAATCCATGTTGGTGTTATAGTAAGCATCCACTGTGGAAATGTTGTTCCAATAGCTCTCAAGCTTATATGCGTAAACTCTCTTGATATTCTTGTATCTGATGAGTATATCCTTTACAAAATCGTATCTGTCCTCCGATGCAGCCTTCTCAAGAAGCTCGATAAGCTGTCTTCTTCTAATAATATAGATACCTGTAGATACGACATTTCCCTCTGCCTCAATAGGCTTCTCCTCGAAATCGGTAATTCTCATATCAGGGTTCATTCTTACCACACCAAAACGGCTTGCATCCTCGCTTGCTGGAATTTCCTTCACAACAACGGTGACATCTGCCTTCTTCTCAATGTGGTACTCGAGCACCTTGCCGAAATCGAGCTTATATATGCCGTCGCCCGATGCGATAACCACATAAGGCTCATGGCTGTTCTTTAAAAATTCTATGTTCTGGTACATACTGTCGGCAGTTCCTCTGTACCAGACGCTGTTATCAGCGGTGATTGTAGGGTTAAATACATACAATCCGCCCTGCTTACGTCCAAAATCCCACCACTTTGACGAGCTTAAATGGTCATTGAGACTTCTCGCATTGTACTGTGTTATAACCGCAACCTTCTGTATATGTGAATTGGACATATTGCTCAGTGCAAAATCAATGCTTCTGTAGCTTCCTGCCATCGGCATGGCTGCAACTGCCCTGCGGCTTGTGAGCTCCTTCATCGCCTTATTATTTCCGCCTGCTAATACAATTCCTATCGCTCTCATCTTGCTGCACCTCCCTTAATAATACTTCCTCCGCTTGGAAGCAGACCATTCTCATAGTCTGAAAGCTCTGTTACACCGGAGATTGCAGTATTCTTGCCAATCTGTACCTTTGGCGGAATGTATGAATTCTCTCCTATAGTCACAAGTCCAAAAGCATATACCTTTGAATTGAGCGCATTCGGTGCCTCATCGCCGACACCTAAGACAGCTCCCTCGCCAATCTCTGTGCCCTCAGCAATGATTGACTTGTCAATCACAGCCCCTGCACCGATTGTCGCATTCTGCATTATGATGGAGTCTCTTACGATGGCTCCCTCCTCTATGGTGACACCTGAACCGATTACCGAATTATAAACCTCTCCATAAACCTGTGTGCCTTCACCTATAATACTTCTGAACACCTTGGATGTCTCAGACAGATACTGAGGCGGAAGAATATCGCTCTTGGTATATATCTTCCAGAACTCCTCATAGAGATTGAACTCAGGGATAATGTCGATGAGCTCCATATTAGCCTCCCAGTATGAACCGAGAGTACCTACATCCTTCCAATAGCCATTAAACTCGTAGGCGAAAAGTCTCTGCTTATTCTCATGGCAGTATGGAATAATATGCTTTCCGAAATCACAGCCCGGCTCGTCCTTCATCTTGATGAGCGCTTCCTTCAAGACAGGCCAGCTGAATATGTAAATACCCATTGATGCGAGATTGCTGCTAGGGTTAGCAGGCTTCTCCTCGAACTCTGTAATCCTGTTATGGTCATCCGTAACAAGAATACCAAATCGGCTCGCCTCCTCGATAGGAACAGGCATTGCCGCGATGGTTACATCCGCATTGTTAGCCTTATGATAATCGAGCATGAGCTCGTAGTCCATCTTGTAAATATGGTCACCGGAAAGAATAAGCACATAATCCGGATTATAAAGCTCCATATACTGGAGGTTCTGATAAATCGCATTCGCAGTACCTGTGTACCACTCACTGCTTGTACTCTTCTCATACGGAGGAAGAACCGTTACACCGCCACGGTTACGGTCAAGGTCCCAAGGAATACCTATTCCGATATGAGTGTTGAGTCTCAACGGCTGATACTGTGTAAGAACACCTACGGTATCAATTCCTGAATTAATACAGTTACTGAGCGGGAAGTCAATTATTCTGTACTTACCGCCAAATGCCACTGCCGGCTTTGCCATGTTTGATGTGAGAACGCCCAAACGGCTTCCCTGTCCACCTGCCAGCAACATAGCAATCATCTCTTTTTTAATCATGCTACCACCTCTTGTAAATTTACTAAAGCCAATCATCACGTTATGGTTTTGTAATATGATTATATCACAAATTACTAAATAAGTGAAGGAATATTTATATATTTTGTTCAGAATTTCTATCTTTTTCTGATAATTATTTAATAATTTGATTTTTTACCATTATATTCCACAAAACAACTTCGCACTGGTAATTTTATGGCTGTTGTTATATTATATTATGTATATATCCAATGTATTCATAATAAAATTATTTGTGGAGGATTTTATTAATGTATCAGCTTGATTTCAACAAACCCGTACATATACATTTCATCGGCATAGGCGGCATAAGCATGAGCGGTCTCGCCGAGCTTCTCTTGTCGGAGCACTTTACAATATCGGGCTCCGACAACAAAGAGTCCGCGCTCACAAGGCAGCTTGCAGATGCCGGATGCAAAATATTTATAGGACAGAGCGCGGACAACGTGGACAGTTGTGTGGATGTTGCCGTGTACACCGCTGCCATTCACCCGGACAATCCTGAGTATGCGCGCTGCGTTGAACTTGGAATACCGATGCTCTCCCGCGCCGAGCTTTTAGGACAGGTAATGAAAAATTACAAGACCGCCATAGGTGTGTCCGGAACCCACGGAAAGACCACGACAACATCCATGCTCAGCGAAATTCTCATGCTCGCCGACACAGACCCGACCATATCCGTCGGCGGTATGCTCCCGTCAATCGGCGGAAATATGAGGATAGGACATTCGGATGTGTTCCTCACGGAGGCATGTGAGTACACCAACAGTTTTCTCTCATTCCACCCTACCATGAACATTATATTAAATGTCGAGGAAGACCATCTCGACTTTTTCAAAGACATTGATGACATCCGCGCGTCATTCAAAAAGTACACCGAACTGCTGCCTGACGACGGCTATCTCATAATCAACAGTGCCATCGACAACTATCAGTACTTTTTTGAAGACAGCAGATGCCACGTCATAACCTTCGGTCTTGACCCAAAAAGCAGCAACTTTTCCGCAAAGGATTTTCACATCGACGACAAAGGGGACTACTGTTATACACTCCTTTATAATAATGAAGAAAAGCGTAAAGTTGCGCTCAAGGTTCCTGGTGAACACAACGTCCTAAACAGCCTTGCCGCCATCGCCGCCGCCGTTACACTTGGCATAGATATGGACACGGCTGTAAAGGGAATTGCCGCCTACAGCGGTGTTGACCGCCGTTTTCAGGTGAAGGGAAAATGCAACGGCTTCACAATAATTGACGACTACGCACATCACCCAGCGGAGATAACCGCCACATTGAAGGCTGCCGCGCACTATCCTCACAAAAAGCTCTGGTGCATATTCCAGCCACACACCTACACCCGCACAAAGGCATTTCTGCCGGAGTTTGCAACTGCCCTCTCACTCGCAGACCATGTGGTGCTCGCACCTGTGTACTCCGCGCGCGAGCAGGATATCTACGGTGTCAGCTCGGCGGATATCCAAAAGCTCATAGTCGAGAAAGGAACTCCTTGTGAATACTTTATGAGCTTTTCCGAGATTGAAGATTTCATAAAAGATAACTGCCACGAGGGCGACGTTGTGATAACAATGGGAGCAGGAAATATTCTTGAGGTGGGCGAGAACCTTTTGAAATAACTTTTACACTGTCAATAAAACCCTCAACTTCCATTATATACAACAATAAGTGTAGTCAGGAACTTATTTGTATTCAAAAGAAACATAAACCTATTTTTATATGCTGCGATAGCATAAATAGTTTTATAAACAAGCTGTAAATCGGACTTCAAATATCCAATTTACACATTAAAAGTGTCAAAATTTGTTCTGTCAATATAGGCAAATTCTGGCACTTTTTTCATTTTTTGCGCTATTTTCAGTTTATCCACAAGTTATCCACATACCCAACCCTCTATAAATCCCGCATTTATAAGGCTTTCCACGAGTTATCCACATTGTCCACATTTGGATATCCACAAATTTCACAACTTTATTTTGTTGGGGCAAAAGCTATTCTCAAACTCGCGGCGCTATGCTATACTAAGGGGTACACAAGCAGTTCCCCGCCACCGCTGCAATATGCAATGGGCATGGGATATCTCTTGATTATTATATTATAAGAAACGAGAGTACACTATGGCACAGCTTACACTTACATCAGCCTACACACCTAACGAGACGACTGTTCCAAACATTTTTCTAGATAAATATATGCCCTTGGCAAACGGCGAGTTTGTGAAGGTCTATCTATGTCTGCTTAGAATGTACACAAATCCTGCGGGGCGTTCATCCTCCCTCACCGAGATTGCGGATTTGTTAAACCACACGGAGGGCGATGTAATCCGTGCCATTAAATACTGGGAGCGCGCGGGACTTTTATCGGTTGTCTACAACGGCTATATACCTGTGAGCATCACCCTGCTCCCAATAGAACAAAACCGGGACGATTTTTCCGCCAATGCCGCACCTGATAACAGACCTCAAAGCCGCACCGAAAAAAATGCCGGCACAGACAGCACATCAGAGTCGGCTGCGTCCGCCGAGGGAGACAGCGCATTTGCCGAAAAGGCTCCGGTACACACACCTGATGATTCCGGCTCAGGAAAGTATAACTATTCCCCTGCTGCCATCAAACAGATGTGCGATGATGACGATAATCTTCACCAGATGATATTTGTGGCTGAGAAGCTGTTTGGCAAGACACTGACCAGCTCAGAAATCAACACAATCATATATATACACAGCGATTTGAAATTTTCGGATGAGCTTTTGGAATACCTTCTCGAGTACTGTGCCTCCACGGAAAAGTTAGGCTGCCGCTATCTTGAGAAGGTCGCCATAGAGTGGCACAAAGAGGGAATTGTCAAGGCTGAACAGGCCAAGCAGCGCCACCAAATATATACCAAGAAGGTCTATTCCGTGATGAAAACATTCGGAATAAACGACCGTATGCCGGGAAAGCCTGAGCTTGATTTGATAACAAAGTGGTATGATGATTATGGCTTTGAGAGTGAGGTGGTTGTAGAGGCTTGCAATCGAACCATAAGAGCTCTCCACAAACCGAGCTTTGAATATGCCGATTCCATTTTGTCGAACTGGAAAAAGAGGAATGTGCGCACCATGTCGGATATCGAGTCCGCCGATGCCGCACACGCAAGCTCCAAAAAGAGTACCTACAAAAATGACAACGCCGCCGCGAACTCCCCCGCTGTGCGCGCGCCGAAAAACAATAACCGTTTTAACAATTTTTCACAGAGAACGTATGACTTTAACGCTCTTGAAAAACAGCTTATCAACAAAAATGATTGATTGTAGAGGATTGATTGATGAAACTAAACAATTCACAATATGATGCAATTATGAGAATGTATGACGCAAAGCAGAGCCATGCCCGCGCCGTGCAGAGTCTGCGGTACAAGGAAATCAACGCGCGTATCCCCGAATACGATGAGCTGAAAAAAGAGACAGCCTCCATATCCGCGGAGGCTGCAAGGGCTGCCGTCATGGGAGATACAAGCAAAAAGGCAAAGCTTGCAAAAAAACTTGCATCGATAAACGAGGAGAAGCAGATTCTTCTCACCTCCGCCGGATACCCTGAGGACTACCTTGACCTTCACTATGAATGTCCGATTTGCAAGGACACAGGCTTTGTCAACGGGCAGAAATGCCGCTGTTTTAAGCAGGCTGCAATAGACCTTCTCTACAATCAGTCCAACATTAAGAAAATTCTGCTACTTGAAAATTTCTCTAACTTCAATTATGATTGGTATTCGGAGGACTATATTGACCCGGTTTCCGGAATATCCGCTCTGGAGAACATTGTAAACGTCACAAAAAATGTCAATTCATTTTTAAAAGACTTTCCATCGGGCGACAATCTTTTATTCTACGGGGACACCGGTGTCGGAAAGACCTTTCTCACCCACTGCATAGCGGGTGAACTGTTGGAAAGAGGACATTCTGTGCTGTATTTGTCGGCAATAGATTTGTTTGACCTTTTTTCAAAATACGCTTTCGATAATGACAGCACGACAGATTACAGGGATGCTTTTTCACAAATTCTTGACTGCGAGCTGCTTATTATAGACGACCTTGGAACGGAGCTTGTGAACAGCTTCACCAACTCAAGATTATTTTATTGTATAAATGAAAGAATTCTTGCAGGTCTGTCAACAATAATATCAACGAATTTGAGCCTCGAGGAGCTTATGAACACTTATTCGGAGCGAATTTTTTCGAGACTCACCATGTCATACCAGATATTCAAAATTTTCGGCGATGACATTCGTTTGAAGAAACTTTAACCCAAAACATCTACGGAGGAAAACATCATGATTCAGGAAGAACGCGACCTTGAAACCATACCAGTGGGGGCACTTGGAATTATTCCCCTCAAAGGCTGTGAAAAGCTCAGCCAGAAGGTAAATGATTACCTTGTTCAGTGGAGAACCGAAAGAGAAAACGAGCATAAGTCCACTATCGCTTTTGCCGGATATCAGAGAGACAACTATATCTTGAGTGCGAGCGTGCCACGCTTTGGCTCAGGCGAGGCTAAGGGAATTATCAACGAATCTGTCCGCGGATATGATTTGTACCTTTTAGTCGATGTATGTAACTATAGCCTTACCTACTCTTTATGCGGTAAGGAGAACCACATGTCACCTGATGACCACTATCAGGACCTCAAGAGAATTATCGCTGCTGTCGGCGGCAAGGCGAGAAGAATTACCGTCATCATGCCATTTCTCTATGAGAGCAGACAGCACAAGAGAAGCGGACGTGAATCCTTAGACTGCGCTCTTGCACTTCAGGAGCTCACAGAAATGGGCGTTGACAACATTATCACCTTCGACGCACATGACCCTCGTGTACAGAACGCCATCCCGTTAAAGGGCTTTGAGACTGTACAGCCGGCTTACCAGTTTATAAAGTATCTCACAAGAAATGTACCTGACCTCATCATCGACAGCGACCACATGATGATGATAAGCCCGGACGAGGGCGGCACTCACAGAGCCGTATATTTTGGCAATGTGCTCGGTCTTGACGTAGGTATGTTCTACAAGAGAAGAGACTACTCTAAAATTGTAAACGGACGTAATCCTATTGTAGCGCACGAGTTCCTAGGAAGTTCCGTTGAGGGCAAGGATGTATTTATCATAGATGATATGATTTCATCCGGCGAGAGCATGCTCGACGTGGCAAAGGAGCTGAAGGCGCGCAAGGCAAAGAGAGTGTTCCTGGCAAGCACATTCGGTCTTTTCACCAACGGTCTTGAGAAGTTCGACGAGGCTTATGAGGCAGGCATTATCGACAAGGTTCTCACAACCAACGTCATCTACCAGACACCTGAGCTCCTCTCCAAACCATACTATATCAGCGTTGATATGAGCAAGTACATCGCGCTCATCATCGACACACTCAACCACGACGCTTCCATAAGCAAGCTCCTCGACCCGGTTGACAGAATACAGAAGCTTTTGAAGGCTTATAACAATAAGTAATTTTTTCATAAGATATTGGAAGTTCCTTTATAATTATATCTGTTGGTATATAGATATAAAATAAAATGGGTGTTAGAATATGTATTTTGAATGTATAAGATGGTGATGTAGCAAATATAACCACACTTATACATAATTAGTTTTTTGCGGCATATTTTAACACCCTGTTTTTTTATAACTTTATAACGCTTGTACTCAACTTATAACTTTTATTTTCTAGGAAATTTGTGTATCAATAAAAACCACTTTCCGGGAATATTTCATATAGAGTAAGAATAATTTTGCCAGATAAATTTAACAAAAAAAGACAACCCGCAAGGATTGTCTTTAAGATGTGCGTGACAGGATTCGAACCCACGACCTACTGGTCCGTAGCCAGTCGCTCTATCCAGCTGAGCTACACGCACATATGCTAAATAATCAAGTAACTAAGTTGCTCTCTTCTTTAGCAACATTGATATTATATATCAATATATCTTCCATGTCAATACTTTTTTTAAATTTATTAATTTTTTGATTATATACCTATCTTTCGCCTCAATCCAGAAAACTAAAAATAAGCCAATGAAACCAGTTTATAATCGCCGGCAAAACATTTGCCAAGATAACTATAATGATAATCCACTTGACAGCCCCTACATTCTTTGACTTATCATCCGCACCCGCTTTATTAAAAGTCTGAACCTTTGCCCTCCTAGATTTACTTAACTCATCCGAATAAACCGAGCTGCCACTCATTCTATCCGTCGACACCTTCGCATGGCTTGTGGTGTCATCATACTTTTCGTGAAACTGCTCATGGCTTGCATAATCGGAATGTATATCCTTATCTTCATCGTACGTCTGATGAAAACTCTCGTGGCTCGCATAATCGGAATGTATATCCTTATCATCATCGTACATCTGATGAAGACTTTCATGACTCGCATAGTCTGAATGCATATTCTTGTCATCATCGTACATCTGATGAAGGCTCGCATGGTCATCAACGCCAAAGTGCAGTTTATTAAAAGCACCACACTTTGGACAAATCCCATAGTACTTGTCATTGTCAAATTTTTTATGGCAGCTTATACATGTAACCTTCATAAAATCCCCCTCTTCCCAATAAAAGTCAAGCGGATATTCGCAATCCGCTTCGCTACTTGCTCATAACAGGAGGGTCTTGTACCTCTCCTGATACAAGCAAGCCCCCCACCCACTGCTTATTGATCTTCGCAATTGAAACAGGGGACTTACTTGATTTGGTCAAATTTATTTTAACACTTTTTTCATCCTTGGTACACTATTTTTCCATCTATTATGGTGTATTTCAAAAAACTTTCCGAATTCATAATATTTCCGTCACTTATCGCAAAATCCGCATCCTTGCCAACCTCAATGCTTCCTACTCTCTTCTCCACCATAAGGTGCTTTGCAGGGTTAATCGTAATCGCCTGCAACGCTGCAAACTCATCCATTCCTGACTTAACCGCTAACCCGGCGCAAAGCGGCAAATACTGCTGTGGTATCACAGGCGCATCCGTGATGATCGAAACCTGACATCCAGCCTTTGCAAGTATTCCCGGGGTTGTAAATGACTTATTTCTGAGCTCATACTTTGTCGCATGTCCAAATGAAGGCCCCACGGCAATCGGAAATCCCTCCTTTGCCAAATCCTCCGCGATAAGTGCTCCGTCGGTACAATGCTCAATGGTCAACTTTACCCCAAACTCCCTAGCAATCCTTATCGCCGTAAATATATCATCAGCTCTGTGCGCATGTGCTTTAAGCGGAAGCTCACCTCTCACAACCGGCAGCAATGCCTCCAATTTTGCATCATACGCCGGAAGCTTGCTGTCATCCTCAGCCGCGCCCTGAAGCTTAATATCATACTCCACAGCCCTGTGTAACATATCACGGAGTCTGAACGCCGTCGTCATTCTCGAATAATTTCCTTTATCCTTATAGCACTTCTTCGGATTTTCTCCAAATGCACATTTCATAGCGACAGGAAATTTTACAACCATATCATCCACGCGATGCCCATAAGTCTTGACTGCCATAAACATACCCCCAAGCACATTGGAGCTGCCCGGTCCTGTTCCAACGCATGTCACACCGCCCTCCCTCGCAAGCTTAACCGTCTCATCCTGCGGATAAAATCCGTCTATAGCCCTAAGCTGCGGCGTGACAATATCATTCATCTCATTATAGTCCTGCCCCTCAAATCCAACCGCATACCCGTCAAGCCCCAAGTGGCTGTGTGCGTCAACCAGTCCCGGGTACACATTAAGTCCACTCGCATCTATAACCTGAACGTCCTCGTCCGTCTGTGCAACATTTCCCAATATATGCCTATCCTTATCAACCATCTTTGGATTAATCGCCGCTATCTTGCCATTCCTGACAACAATATCCGCTATATAAGGCTCCCTGTTCACCGCATCGTGCACCAAACCATTTTTTATCAAAAGCATATAGATTATCCTCCTTATTTTAACATACTTAATTATGCTTCAATATATACAAATTTGTTCAACTCACATTTTCTAACCAATATATTATAATTATCATACAAAAAGATAAAAAAAGAAATACGACAATTCTCATAAAATAAAAATAACCCAGTTCAATAAAAATAATGAACTGAGCAATAAAAAATGCTGGTGGCCGGACTTGAACCGGCACGGGATCGCTCCCGAAGGATTTTAAGTCCTTTGCGTCTGCCTATTCCACCACACCAGCATAATTATTAAATTGATGGGGCCTATAGGGCTCGAACCTATGACCCTCTGCTTGTAAGGCAGATGCTCTCCCAGCTGAGCTAAGACCCCATAATAAAACTAAAGCGAACTCATCGCTTTAAGCGACCCGAATGGGGTTCGAACCCATGACCTCCGCCGTGACAGGGCGGCGCTCTAACCAACTGAGCCACCGGGCCATATTCAATTAAGTAAATATCGAGTTATATGCAATAATAAATGGACCTTCGGGGACTCGAACCCAGGACCGACCGGTTATGAGCCGGTTGCTCTAACCAACTGAGCTAAAGGTCCAAAAAGCCGAC
>JBNMKO010000005.1:0-78856 GCA_050874385.1 Eubacteriales bacterium | reverse complement strand
TCTGCCCATGCTTTGTGATAGGTGCAAACAATATGTCGCTTCCGAACATATACTCATCACCTGTCACATAGCATTTTTTATCGCCAGGATAGTCAAAGAACAGCGGGCACATAACCGGAACTCCCGTCTCTGATGCTATGTCCATATGCTTCTTTATGTACGGCACAAGGCGGTATCTGAGCCTTACAAGGTCTGATAGTATCGACAGGTTATCTTCGCCAAAGCTCCATATCTCATTGTCACCGCCCGTAGGCTCTTTGATGTTCCTGCTTCTGTCAGCACCGAGCCTGCTTCCGTGAAGTCTCATAACCGGACAGAACACTCCGTACTGAAACCATCTGACAATCAGCTCCTTGAAATAATCGGACGTGATATCTCCGCCGTAGAAACCGCCTATGTCCGTGTTCCACCACGGAATACCGCACATTGCCATGTTAAGTCCCGACTTCACCTGCTCGGTGAGGCTCTCAAAGGTGGACGACACATCGCCCGACCAGACCACCGCTCCGAACTTCTGCGAGCCAAGATATGCACAGCGCGACAAAGTTACCACGTCGTCCATTCCCTCGGATTTCATGCCGTCATAGACCATCTTCTCGTAGTAATACGGATAAAGAAGTGCAACCTCGTCGCCCGTTCCCTCATAGAATACCAGATTGTCAAAATCCTGAGGGTGTATCTCAGGCTCAGCCTCGTCAAACCACATGCAGTCAACTCCGTTGTCAAAGTAGTTCTCCTTCAGCCTGCTCCACACATACTCCCTCGTCTGCGGGTTCATCGGGTCAATCTCAGCCTGCGAACCGTAAAATTCAAACACACGGTTAGCGCCCCTTGTGGTACGGATTAACATATTGTTGTCGAGCATGTGTGCATAATTCTCACTGTTCTCGTTTATCGTAGGCCACATGGATACCATGAGCCTTGTCCCCATCTCGTGCAGCCTGTCAGCCATAGCCTTAGGATTCTTCCAGTATTCAGGGTCGAATTTGTAGTCGCCCTGCTCAGTCCAGTGGAAATAGTCGATAACGATGACGGACAGCGGCATACCCATCTGTCTGTATCTCTCAGCAACTTTAAGCACAGTCTCCTCGTCCTCATAGCGCAGTCTGCTCTGCCAGAAACCGAGCGCCCACTCAGGCATGTTCGGCGCATGTCCCGTGAGGTTTGCAAGCTCTGCCGTAACCTGTCTCGGATTTCCGCCTATCACGACATAGTCCATGCCCTTCGCACAGTCGCTGTTCCACCTTGTCCTGTTGCAGCCAAGCTCGACCGTTCCCGTCGATGGCATATTCCATATAAAACCATAGCCGAGCGAGGAATACACATACGGTATTGAAGCCTTGGTGTTCAGGTGGCGCAGGTCGACCGTGCAGCCCTTCTTGCTGAACACATTCATTCTCTCATGACCGAGCCCGTAGAACTCCTCGTCCTCGCGCGCCTCAAAGGTGACGCGCAGGCTCCACAGATTGCTGTCCTTGCTCTTGTAGCGGCGGTAGCCCATATTGAAGGTGAGCTCGGGCTGCTCGCGCAGTATCTCCTCCCCATCGCGAAAATACGTCACGCGCCCACATTCCTCAAGCCTTGCCCTTAGATTGCCAACCTCGATAAATGCCTCCTTAGCTGTGCCATTCTCCTCAATCCATGCCTTTGCCGCGGCCTTTCTCGGCATGAGTGTCCAGTTCTGCTCCACAAGCTTTCCCGACGCGCTCGCCTGAAATCTTATGCTGTTCTCACCGCACGCGCTCAACCGCCCTGTCTCTCCTGCCCTGCAAAAATATATGCTGTCGTCCCTGACCTCGAATGTCATAAGTGTGTACCCTCCTTTACATTTAATTGCAAACCCCAAAGTATTGATACCGGACATTGTGCAATTTCAGTTTTTCAGTCACTTCATTATATCACATGTGTCAGCTTTGCACCATCAAGACTGCACCCCTTCTTCGGCTCAAGGTCGTAATAAACCTTGTCGTCAAACGGATATACCTTCATGGTAAGCTTCTTCGGCAAATCATATCTTTTTAGTGCAACCCGCCACACCTCGCCGTTTGAGAACCAGTCATCAATAAGCTTTCCGTCGGCATACAGTTCAGCCTTATCGCCGCCGAAATCAAGCTCCAGAAAGATGTCGTTCACAGGCTGATTTAACAAATTTGCAGTAGAAGCTTTTTTTGCATCTTTTTCATTCTGTTCACACTTAAAGTCATAAGCCAAATCAAGCTCATATTCTCTCACACCTTTACCATCGCAAGGGGCAGTTTCCTTTTCGGCAAAATCAACCTCGCCCGCCTTTTCAAAAGCCAAATCAGGGAGCATGCTGATTTTTCCATCTTCACCCACAAGCAGATGCTCCGCATCATGTGTGGTGAGAAGCTTTATCACGTCTGAATGGTCAGCGTTGTCACTCCACTCAAAATATATATCGCTCTCGTTCTCGTCCGAATAAAAATAATATATCCCGCCAAAGCAGCCAAGGTATGAGGCATTGGTGTGTGTGAGCCTGATATCCCTTCCGTCTATCTTCACAGGAAGATTGTACGGTATCACAAGAACCGCGTCGGAAGCTACATGGATATCTTTAAATATCACATTCTGCGTTGCGGCAATCACAGTATCGCCATCTGTATCTTTTTTGATATAAGGCTCTACATTCACTCTCACACTGCCCTTGACAGAAAAGCAAATCGTTTTCAACTTCTCCGTCATATGACGTTTTCTCTGATGATTATTTATGAACAGAAATCCGCAGTCCAGCTCCTCATTGTATCTCATGCAGGCTCTCAGTGTCTCCATATCCTCCGCACCCTTTGGCTCGGAAATATTAGAAGGAAGATACACCTTCGCCGGAGCGAGAATATTTTCAACCGACTTTATAAAGGTATGATATTTTCTCAGCTTATAAAAGCTCTCCGACGGAAGCCCGTTCTCCCTGAGACAGGTCTGGAAATCGTAGCTCTTAACAGGAAGGTCGTTGTTGTAGCCGGTCGCCTTTGACTCCTGAAGCGTGGAATATCTGCCGTCGGGATTTACACCGCCATGGTACATGTAGTAGCCGATGAGATTTGCGCCCGCGCCGAGCATGCAGACCGTCTGCGCCTCGATATCCTTCGCATACGGATAGGTACGCCTGTGCGCCGTCACCTGAAGCCCGCCGCCGAGCTCTGCCGTGAGATACGGAACTTTATTTACATCAAAAGTAAACGAGGACTCACCCTCCGAAAAATCCGAACCGATATTGGCATCGTCGTGGAACGGCTTGAACAGGAAGTTCTCACTCGCCTCAAGCTCATGCGTGTGCTCAGCCCAAGGCGCATCGACATAGCCGCCAAGCACCGCGAGGAACCCTTCCGGAACATACGCACCGCCCCAGCCCGTCGCAGAGTAGTAAGGCGCTATAAGCCCCTTCTCCTGCGCCAGCTTTTTGAGTGTGCACATGTGCGCCATTCCCACCGATCTGTCGGCCGGTCCGCCGCAATGCCCGTACTCATTTTCAATCTGTATTCCAATGACCGGTCCGCCGTCCTTGTACATAAATCCCGCCGCCTGCTCACCTATCTTGGAGTAAAATTCGTCCACAAGCGCAAGATATTTTTCATTGTTCTCGCGAAGCTTAATCTCACCCTTTTTCTCCATGTCGACAAGCCAGTCCGGGAAGCCGCCGTTTCTGCACTCCCCGTGCGCCCAAGGTCCTATGCGTAACCACACCTTCATGCCAACCTTCCCACAGCAGGCAAGAAAATCCCGAAGGCTTCTGTTCCCCTCAAAATTCCACTCGCCCTGCGCCTCCTCATGGTGTATCCAGAAAACATAGGTCGCGACAATCTCGACTCCTCCGCACTTCATATTAAGAAGCGCCGACTCCCACTCCTCCTTCGGGTATCTCGAAAAATGAAACTCACCCATTACAGGAAGAATCGGAGCACCGTCATAAGTTAGATAATTCTTATTATAGTCATATAAATTCATACGCATCTCCTTATCTGAGATAATCTACTCCGCAGTCATCTTCTGAACCTGATTTTATTTTACTTTCAAAATTCACTTTTAAACAGTTATCTACAATTCTTACTGTTTTTCTCCATGTACCTTTATTCCCTGATGTGCATTGTCCATCGCAAGCAGCTTATCAGCACACTCTCTGTACTCGTCCGTCATTCCAAGCCCCTTGTAGCCGAGACTCATCATAAACAGACAGTGCTTTCTGTTTCTCTCGCTCAGATTTTCCTCAAAAATTAAAAGGTCAGGGAGTGATACCGCAAAATAATCTGTTTTCACATTGTCATCGATATGTTTTTTGCCGTAATCGATGAGCTTGTTAAATCTTATGTCAGCCTGCTCCTTGTCACCGAGCTTTTCATAAGCAAGTCCCTGATAGTAAATCATCTCAGGCGGCTGGTCGTTGTAATACATCATTCCGACAGGCTCGCTGAGACCCTTTCCGGCTCTTTCAAGACACTCCTTTGCATACTCCTTTTCACCAAGTTTATCACAAACCAGCCCGAGAAGATAGTACAGATTGTTCTCCTGTGCGCTCTCAAGCTTGCCCTCACCGAGATTGTGCGGATAGTCGGCTGTAGCCTGAGTAAGAAGCCTCTTCGCCTCATCGTATTTTTCCTCGGAAAATGCCTTTTTTGCAAGCTCATAAAGCGCGGTAAGATACTGCGCGGCAACTTTGCCCTCGCCGCCCTCCCACTGGTGGAAATGCCGTTTATTTATAAGCTCAAACGCCTCCTTATTTTTTCCGAGCGTATTAAGAACCGTAACATACTCAAGGTACATATCGTCCCTGTCACGCACAAGCTCCATATGCTTCTCCATGTCGGCAAGACGCTCCTTGAGGGAAAAATTCATTCTGCGCCTTAGCTGGTCAAGCTCCATGTACACCCTCGAATCAGTCTCATCAAGCTCAAACGCCCGTACAAGCTCGGCATAAGCTTTCTGTGGTTCATTATAGACATTGTAATATGCCAGCGTGAGGTTTCTGTGCACTGTAGGAAAATCAGGGCACTTTTCGCGCGCAGCCTCATAGTTTGCAACCGCCTCGTCATAAACTCTCTTGTCGTACAAAAGACAGCCCAGATAAAAGCGCGCCATTCCAAGCCCGAATTTTTCGGCGAGTGCGGATAAAACTATATAGTCCTCCATTCTGTGCGGGAAACAGCCGTCCGCAACGGCATTTTCGGCGAGCTGTGAATATTTTTCTGCCATTTTGTAAAAATCTGTCGATGTTGGATTGCCGCACTCCAAAGCATCATGTACATCTATATTTTGTGCCGAACCCGACTGTATATTTGCCGCTACATTACCGACAATATTTTCATTTCCAGTGTTTGTTTTTTTCTCATTATCAAGCATCATATACCCATAGGAAATGTAATAATACACAAGCGGATAAATGTTTTTCTCATCAACGTCCTTAGTTTTCTGAGCCTCAATCCATGCAAGCGCAAAATCAATCCCCTGCTTATAAAGACCTGCCTCATACTTGTCATTTACAAGCTCTATAAGCGTATTATGATTAATTTTCTCCGGCTGTCTGTCAAAAAGATGGTCTATTCCAATGCTCTCCGCGCGCAACACATCCGCCTGCTCATCTTTTCCTAAAAGTCTTAAAATATCCTCCTTGAGCGCCCTCGCTTTCATGCAGTGATACTGTCTGAAAATCGACTCGTCGACATGCTCAAGTGCCGTCCTGTAATCGCCCCTCTTAACATCAATACAGGCAAGCTCATAAAAGCCCGGAGCCTGAAAACTTCCGCCCCAGATTGACTTGTAAAAAGCATCGTTAGCCGCATCAATCTTCCCCTGATATTTCAGCGAAAGTCCGAGATTGTAGTAAGGCTCAAGGTCATAAGGGTTAGGATTTGAGCGGATTGACTTGTCAACCGCCCTCTGAAAATACTTCTGCGCCCCCGCAAAATCACACTTTCTTAGCAGACACAAACCGTAAGCATTGTTCAGCCTTATATCCGAAGGGTCGCGCCTCAAGCCCTCAAGATAGTAGTCCTCCGCGTGATATGTCGCATGGCGGTACTGCTCTATATGTCGTCCATACAAAAATAAATCCTCTGTCGTCTCACAATCTTTAGGAAGCGGTGCGGCCTTGGCAGGCTCAGGAATAGGAGTCTCCTGCTTCTTTGTGAAAGTGTAGGAGACAAGCTCCATGCCATCCGCGGAATTTATGCTGACTTTTGTTCCGAATATACTCTGAGAATTATTTTCTGCACAATTCTCTGATTTTTCAAGCAGCTCCATATTTTCAAGTAACTCTATAAAAGGTATATGCGCCTCGTATGTATGTGCCGGAGACATGTCAACGCTCTCCTCAAAAAGAGTTTTTCCATCCTTTTCCACTTTCACAACCGCACCTTTCTGCTGTGCTGTAGTGTAGGCAAAAATATTTAATTTCTTTTCACTCTCATCATAAGTAGTATTTATCGCCGCATCTATTGTGGCATTTTTGATATATCCAATATTTTTATAAGGCATAAAATACTGCTTAAAATTCTTCGTCTCCTGCGGCAGCATCCATGTAAAATCAGGCTGGTTGTCCGTATAACATCCCGTCATAAGCTCTATGTAAGGACCATCCTCGTCGGTTAGCGCCCTGTCCCAAGCCTTTCCAAAATCTCCGCATCCCCAAGTCCACTGCTTCTTTCCCGGTGCGATGTGATGGTCAGCCACATGCAAAAGTCCGGCATTTTTTCCATAATCGTACTCGCCAATAAAATTGTAATCAGACTTATATGCCATATATGAGGTAGGCACCGGAATATTTTTGTACTGTGCTATATTTACATGCTCATACTTGTGTTTGTAATAAGTACCCTCCGCATAAGGAAAGCTTATGACATCCCTCTTTCCGTGGTCGTACACCGCATTCACATCCTCCGGGAAAACTGAGATTGTGTCATCATTTACCGTAACGGCGGGATTTGCCCACCAAAGAAAAGTCTGCGGCACATTCGTTCGGTTGTAAAGCTTGGCTGACAGCTCAATATATGCCTTGTCAGGGTACAACGTCACACCGAGAACGCCCTCCGTCCTGAACATATTTTCAATCTCGCCCATCCATACCGTAGCACTTCCGTCCTCGTTCTCCTTGTAGGAATACTCAACCGGGTCAAACGTGCTCGGTCTGTGATGCTGTGGCCAGTTAAACTCAATTCCTCCCGAAATCCACGGCCCCGCAAGCCCCACAAGTGCAGGCTTAATCACATGGTTGTAATATATAAAATCGTATCCGTTTGTCTTATCATAAGCCCTCTGTATTCTTCCGCCAAGCTGTGGCAGCATCATAACCTTGATGTAATCGTTCTCAAGGTAGAGCGCCGTGTACTCCTTGTCGGTTTTCTCATCACTTATCTTCTCAATTACCGTGTGCGGATATATCCTTCCCGAACTTCCCTGATACACCCTTTTTTCAAGAAACATAGGGTTCTTGTCAGGCTTTCCCGCCTCGTAGGTAGGAATAACCACCTTCTCCTCCCATACATGTACTCTGTTCATGCGTAACCTCCATATATTATTTTGTGTATGCTGTGTGATTATCAACAACATAACATTAGCATTTTCAAGATATATATTAGCATATTTTGTTGAAGTTGACATTGATGTGATTTGCTGTTATATTTATAAAAATTGCTCTGTTAGATTGGAATTTATTATGAAAGTAAATGAAGCCCTTGTGAAATCGTCATCTGAATATTTTATATATACACCAACGCAGGAAGCATTGTCATGTTTTCTCTATCCTATATGTATTGGTCATTTTGTGTACTGCCCGGGATATGTTCTTAACAGAAAAAGCTACGACAGCCTTCTAATCATGTATGTAAAATCCGGAGGATGCACAGTGCACACCTCCGGAGCTGACACAGTTGTGTCTGCCGGAAACACAGTTTTGATAAATTGCTATGAAGCACATGGTTACGAAAGCGTCGATGGATGGGAGGCTGACTGGATTCATATCGACGGAACAGCCGCACCAAAATACTACGATTATCTGAGCAAAAAATACGGTTGCGCTACCCCTGTTCTAAACAAAGAACCTTTCGGACTTGCCGACCTCATAGCCGCCTTCTCCCGCGGAAATATCCCGTCTGAGGCTTCAATGTCAATGCTGATTACCGGAATGTTAGCTGATTTTTCAAACAGTGAAAATAATGCGAACGGCAGAAATGACCTCGAAAGCGGCGATGACATTTCAGATTCAGGCAACAATACAATATCCCTTGTCACAAACTATATCAACTCACATTTTACCGATGAGCTCTCTGTCGACATGCTCGCCTCGCTCGCAGGTCTTAGCCGTTTTTATTTTATAAGATTATTTAAAAAACGCACAGGCTGTACTCCTCACGAGTACCTTGTAAATGCGCGCCTTAACCATGCAAAATATCTTCTTAAAAATACTAATCTCACAATAAAAGAAATCTGCTTTGCCAGCGGATTTGCCGACGAAAGCAGATTTTGTACTTGTTTTCGAGATTGTGTGGGGATGAGACCTTCAGAGTACAGAATTTTATAAAAATATGTCAATGTGCACTTTTCAATTTTAATAAATTTACCACATAATACCCGATGCACACCCACAGCCCCATCATTGCCGCATTTTCTACAAATACAGAAAAAATACTCTGTTCAAAATCAAAAAACACAAAGTTATTTTTGAGAAACATGTACGAAAAAATATCCTTATGTACAAAACAATACAATCCATACACCGCGATTGCCACCGCCACAAGCCTCAGTGTCCATACCAACACAACACTTGTTTTCTTTCCATTGAAAAGTCCACGAAACATTCCCAAAATCTGTCCCCAGTGCATACCAAGGTGCGTACTCATAAGCACGAAGCCCCAATATGAAGCTGACAAGTGCATGCTCCTCGCCGTCGCCATTGGTCCATGAATGTCAAGCGGCGCGAAAACATACCTTGACAAAACTATCCCGCTGAACGCAAGACAAATCATTGACGCCAGCACCGCAAAATTAACTATTGTCTGCACAATGCGAATTGCCTTATATTTCCCCTTAAACAGACTGCCATACCATCTGATATTTAAAATATTGTGTACAATAAAAAGTACAAACATACCTGCTCCGAACCACTCGTGAAATTTCTGCCCTGTAATCTGATATGCCATCAAAATAAGCAACAGTACAGTCATAATGAAATCTATTCCCATTTTTATTTTTCTTTTTTTCGCCATCGGATACCCTCCCATATATGTTTTAAAACATAATATGCCATGTGACAAAATTTCTATTGCCACACAGCATACACTTTTTATCAACACCCAAATCAATATTCAATTAATTTGTCAAATTAAGTCCATTCACCCAATCCATAATTGTGTCAGCGGACTCGCCTCCGCTAAATCTCTTTCCCTCAAGCCAATTTGCACCGCTTGTAAGCTTCTCAAGATTGGTCGCACTTGAGCCAACACCGCTGCTCGCTGACGTACAGAACGGAACAATAGTCTTGCCTGTAAAATCGTAGCTCTCCACAAAAGTACATAAAATTCTCGGAGCCTCACCCCACCATATCGGATAGCCTATAAAAACAGTATTATACTGTTCCATATTTTCAATAGAACCCGAAATAGCCGGGCGCGCACTCGCGTCATTCATTTCAAGTGTGGAACGGCTGTTATTATCATGGTAATTGAGGTCTGCGTCCGTGTACGGTGTCTCCGGCGTAATCTCGTAGATATCCGCATTTACGCCGTCGGCAATCTTTTCAGCAACGCCCTTTGTCGTACCTGTGGCGGAAAAATATACCACAAGAATATTGGAAGTTTCCGCCCCCGCCGTGTCATTTACCGTAGTATTTGTTTCCGAAACTGCTCCCGTCGTTTGTACATCGCCTTCAGCGTCTTCCGCTTCTGTCGTCGCGTCTTTTGATACACCTGTACCTGTTGTAGCTATTTCCGATGTATCCGTCTCTGTTGCTGTTGTATCTGTTGTTGCCATCTGCGTAGACTCTGCACTGCTTTGGTTAGCCGTAGGTGTGGCATTTCGCGTTCTGCCACAAGCCGACAATGCAAAAATCATAAATATTGAAATCAAAACTGCTAACTTCTTTTTCATAATAATCCTCCTTTTTACTTTTCTCCACGATATTATTATTTACGAATAGCTTCTGCCGCCTCAAGTGTAGCCGAAAAATTATTATTTTTACCTGAAATAATATCCATTCCCGAGTCGACATGTCCAAGCATAATCAAGTTGTCCGAATATCTGAAATCCTCATAGAATATCGAGAGATTTCCCCACGGCGCGTACAGACAAAAATCTCCGACATCAGGGTCACAGCCGTCCGGCTCACCGTCTGTAGTCAGTTTTTCCGTGAGATAACTGATTTTTTCAATTCCGTTAAAATCCTCAAATTCAAGCTCCAACGGAATCATTTCATACAATGCATTGGCTGCCGGTGTATCGTACAATATTATGTCAATCTCCTGACCGTCAACTGTGAGTCTTAATTTTCTCTCTGTATTATTTTCATTCATCTGCGTTTCCTCTTTTCTGCTAAACCCGAGCTTTGCAAGCCAATCTTCAATATCCGCCTGTGCACTGTTGATATCTGCCCTGTAAACATCAAAATAATCAAGAATTTTTGTAGTATCAGGCAGCTTTGCCTTGATATCTTTTATGCTCGCCGCGACTCCACCCGTACCATGTGCACAAAACGGAACAACTGTTTTTCCTGAAAAGTCATATTCCTCCAAAAAAGAAAATATCGCCATAGGTGCTGTATACCACCAATTTGGAAATCCCAGAAAAACCACATCGTAATCTTCCATGTTATCTATGTGTTCCGCCAACTTTGGACGCACATTTTCAGCCTTCTCATCTGCCGCACGGTCAAGACATTCATCATAGTTGTCGGGATATAAATCTGTCACAATAATCGGAAATAAATCCCCGCCGACATACTCACAAATCCATTCTGCCAGCTTTGCCGTGTTTCCGGGCGCAATAATGCTCGCTGAACTCACCAAATCAATGTCATCATAATTGTCCGCATCACCGATGGACTCATAATGTGATAGTGCCGATTTTATCGCAGCTTGCTCGTCCTCAACCACCGTATTATCAGCCCATGAAAAATACGCTATCAAAATATGTTCCTGAGTTTCTTTGCCGACTTCATCGGTGTTGGTTTCTTTTTCAGTGTCTTTTTCTTCTTTAATCAAATCTTCACTGTCAGAAGTATCTTGCATTTCATTTTGTAAATCACTTTCATTTTTAGACTGTGTGCCTGCCCCATTTTCGTTTTCAACCTGAGCTTTGCCAGATATGTCGCTTTCTGTTATCGGTTTTCCATCATTTATATCTGATTTCTGCCTGTTGCAAGCACATGCACCTGTCAAGAGGCATAATACAATCATTAATGATACTATCTTTTTCAATCTAATCCCAACCTCTCACTTCTTCTCATCAAGCAGCATAACTCCATCCGCCGGATTGTGGTCAATCGCTCCGACAATGCGGTGTGGAATGTAAGGCTCCTCAAGATATGCGATATCCTCAGCCGTGAGCTTTACATCAAGTGCTCCTGCCGCGTCCTCAAGATGTGAAACCTTAGTTGAACCGATGATAGGCGATGCCACGCCCTTCGCCCAGTGCCATGCGAGCGCAATCTGCTGCATCTTCACGCCGTAACGCTCTGAAAGCTCATGCACACGCTTTACAATCTGCATATCCTGTTCCTCTGTGCGGTCATATTTTCCCATTGCAACGCGGTCAGTCCTGCTTCGGAGCGTGTCCGTGTTCCACTGTGGTCTTGTAAGATGTCCCGCCGCAAGCGGGCTGTAAGGCATAAGTGACACTCCCATCTGCTTACAGATTGGAATAAGCTCCCTCTCGTCCTCGCGGTAAAGCAGATTGTAGTGGTTTTCCATCGCCTGAAACTGCGCCCAGCCGTTATCCCTAGCCGCAAGCTGCATATTGTAAAACTGATAGCCGTACATTGCGGACGCTCCGAGTGCCCTTACCTTTCCAGCCTTCACAAGCGAATTAAGTGCCTCCATCGTCTCCTCTATCGGTGTCTCGTAGTCAAAACGATGTATAATGTACAAATCAAGATAGTCCGTTCCAAGCCTTTTTAATGTGCCGTCTATCTCCCTGTGTATCGCCTCAGATGAGAGCCTGCCCGGATTAAAATAAACTTTCGACGCTATGACAACCTTGTCACGCGCTGTATTATTTTTGAGCGCGCGCCCCAAATATTCCTCACTTGTCCCCGCTGAATATCCATTTGCCGTGTCAAAAAAATTAATTCCGAGGTCGAGTGCACGCTTTACAACTTCCTCTGTCTGTGCCTCATCAAGCGTCCAGTCGTGCATTGTACCCGCTTTTCCAAAACTCATACAACCCACGCAAAGCTTAGAAATTTTTATATCTGTATTTCCTAAAAATGTATATTCCATTATTAAAAACTCCTTTCAAAAGCTAAAAAGAACCGTCCCTCTGGTCAGTCACTTCAACATTCTCTTTACCGCGGAAAATGTCAAATCATACACCGAACTGTATATATAATTTACATCCGCTTTCTCCATAGCCTCCTTTTGCTTATCCGTCACAATTGTGTACGGGTATATGCCGAACATGAACGGGAAAAATGAGTACACAAACTCCTCCCTCTTTTCAATGTCCATATCCGTCCTGAATTTTTCAAGCATTTTCATCACTATTTTTAATGCGTTTCCGTAGGAAATCTTAAACTCCACAAGCATTTCCATTCTGCTGTTTTCTTCCAAATCATAATGATTCATGGACATGATTTTTAGAAGCTGCCTGCGCTCATCGAGTGTGCGCGCCAAGGCATCGGCAATTTCTTCATTTGTCATGGTCTTATGGGATTGTATAATTTCTTCCAGATTAGAAATCCATAAATCATACTCTCGTTTTAAAAGTGCTAGGAAAATCTCCTCCTTTGTCTGAAAATAATTGTAGATTGATGTTCGCGAAAAGCTGGTCTCCTTGCCAATCTCTTTAAGCGTAATGTCCTTGAAACTCATCGTCTGATAGAGCTTTTCGCAGGCATTTATAATCTCTTCTTTTCTCTCATTCGTGCGTTTAATGGATGCTGGCGGCATTTTTATAATTCCTTTCACTTTTGACATATTGACATTATAGCATATTGGCGACAAAAATAATTTTGCCGCCAACTACTGCTCACAAATTGCGACATTTTAATAACCCTTGCAATTTTGCAAACATTAAAAATTTATTTTACTTATTGATGTTCATTTTTGCACAGTCGCCAACTTTTTCTCCAACCTTGAAATACTCATAAGTAGGAAACTCAAAAAGCACAGGCTTGAACACATGATAATCAATCTTGCCCTGCTCATTTAAAACTGTCTCATCCGCGTAGGTCGCAAGAATTTTACAGAAAAAATTGTCAAAATTTTCAAGTTCGTAATTTCCGTCCATCTCACACTCGATTGATATCTTTGCGTCATCAATAAGCGGCGCGCCGTTCTCTCCCATCGTGTACGCAAATGCGGCGGATTTGTCCTCATTGTTTCCGCTGATTACACCCATTTTGTCAGCTTTCTTTAGCCATGACTCATCAACCACATTTACGGAAAGCTTCTTATTTTCCAAAATTCCCTGATTAATATAATGCGCATGCACAAGAGACACCATAAGATGGCTGTGCGCAACCGTTCCTGCATGTGCAACAAGCGTCCATGTCGGCTTCCCATTCACCATTGCCCCCACAACTATAACAGGACATGGATATAATGCTAACTGTGCTCCGATATTTTTCTTCATAAATTTTGGCTCCTTTCACATCTCAAATCGAATAATTCCATTGGTTTTACATTAGATAACAAATCATTCTGACACCATGTCAGTTTCTATATTATGAATATTATCACTATTCTGACATCATGTCAATATATACTTTGACACTGTGTCAGAAAAACAGAATAGAAAAAAACGACCACACTTTATTTAGTGCAGTCGTTTAATGAAACCAAAAAGAACCGATTTCAACGATTACAGTTGTTCCCAATCAATCTTCTCATTTTTATAGAAAAATTCTCTGTCGTGCTCGCCGATTTCACGCAAAACACGGCATGGATTTCCAACGGCGACAACATTTTCCGGAATGTCCTTTACGACCACGCTTCCCGCCCCGATAACCGAATTTTTTCCGATGGTCACACCCGGAACAATCACGACACCGGCTCCAATCCACACATTATCGCCAATATGAACCGGCTTATTGTACTGCAAGGCTTTCTCGCGAAGTGTTGGCTCAATAGGATGATTTGCAGTCGCTATTGTGATATTTGGACCGAACATAACCTTATCACCCACAAAAACCTCTCCGTCATCAACGATTGTCAGATTGAAATTTGCATATACCGCATCTCCAAAATGAACATTTTTTCCACCCCAGTTTGCATGAAACGGAAGCTCAATATAGCAGCCATCGCCACATTCGGCAAAAGTCTCTTTCATATACTTTTCCTTTTTGTCCTGTTCGGACGGACGAAGTTTATTAAACTCCCACAATTTTTCCATATAGCCAGCCTGCTCAGAGGCTATTTTTTCATCACCCGGATTATATATCAAGCCGCTTTCCATTCGCTCTTTTTGTGTCATATTGTCCCTCCAAAATCATTATTTTTTATTTAATTATAGCTTGTCCAACAGTATAATTCAATGCAACCTGAACAAACAGTCACTACTTTTCGGGAAATAAAAATGTTATCTCAAAAATCGTGTCCGTCTGCTCAACTGTACATATTCCGCCCATCTGCTTAATCATCGAGCGTATACTTTTTATTCCTATGCCGTTGCTGTCCACCTGACCGCGTTCGGCAGAGCATGTGTTCATAATCGAAAAACCACTGTATCCATTGGACGCAATCGTCTCAATTCTGATTTCTGCCGAGTTTTCCGCGTACTTAACTATGTTTGATATCACATTCTCAAAAATACGGTTTATATATTCGGATTTTATTTGCACAAAGCATGGACTCCACTTTATTTCCGACGAAACGGTAAAACCTCTCGCAGTAAGTTCATCGATAAATCCATTTACCGTTTTCCCAAATGCCTGTTCCATGCTCAAAAGTTCATCCTGTCTTTCAGTCACATTTTCAAGGGAATATTCAAAAAGATGGTCTGAAATCAATTTCATCTGGTGAGCTTTCGCATCTATTTTTTCAAGATAATCCTGCAATTCTTCATCGTTTTTATAGCGGTGTGTTCTCAAAATTTCAATGTACAACATCATTCCCGTCAACGGTGTTCTCAAATCATGCGACATTTCCGTGATAAGCTTTTTATTCGCCTGATGAAGTTGCTGCTCCGTCTCGTGCTGCTGCTGAAAAGATTTTCTCATGCGGTTCATGCTTTTTGCAAGCTCCGTTATCTCATCATTTCCCTCAACAGACACCTCATACTCAAGATTTCCACCCTCAAGGATTTGCACTTCCGCATTCAAACGGCAAATATAATGTATTAGTTTTTGATTGCTGCGTAAAAACATAATAAGAAATAAAATAAGCGATGCAATAATTGAAAATGCCGTCCTGAATATATAATATCTGTAAGTGAAATCCGAGTGCATGACTGCATTCACACTCATATCCGCAAGCGTTATTGCCACAGTATATTCTTCTCTTTTAAATTCAGGTTCATTGTGCATCCTGCTGCTCTTGTCTTCATATACATCATAAAATGAGCTGTATATACATGCGTCATCCGAATATAATTCCAGCAAAATCATGGGCTGTCTGCGCTCCCACTCCTTTAGCTTTGAGAAATCTTCGCTGGAAATATTATTATCATTTATAAATTGCTGCAAACTCTCACCTTGTTTTTTTATATGCTTTTCCTCGAAATCAGACTGTTCAAAATACCTTGTAAGAAAATAATCTGTGGAATAATAAAGTCCGCAAAAGAAAAATCCACATATCAAAGCGGAGGTTATTATCGAAAACACAAAACGCGCCCTTAGACCGTATGGCTTAAACAACTGTTTTTTCTGTTTCATAGCGATATCCCTTTCCCCAGATATTTTTAATGTAAACCGGATTTTGCGGGTCGTCCTCTATCTTTGTCCGAAGTTTTCTTATATGAACCATAATTGTGCTGTTGGCACTGTATGTATAAGGCTCCTCCCACACACTCTCATATATCGTATGCGTCGAAAATGTTCTCTGCGGGTGTGAAATCAAAAGAAGCAAGATTTTGTACTCAATCTCCGTCAAATCAAGCGGGATGCCATCTTTCCACACCTCATTTCTGTCAATCGCAATCTTAATTCTGCCGGATTCCAATATCTGATTTCGGTCAAGCGTTATAGCCTGATTTTTTCCCTTATAAACACAATACCGTCTAAGCAATGCCTTTACGCGCGCGATAAGCTCGCCGTATGAAAACGGCTTGGACAAATAATCATCGCCGCCTGCCATAAGTCCAAGTGTCTTATCCGACTCCTGAGATTTAGCCGTCAAAAACAAAATAGGCACATTACAGCTTTTTCTAATCTCCTCGCAAACCTTCAAGCCCGATATTCCAGGCAACATAATATCCAAAATTACAAGGTCAACCGTGTCATTTATCTGTGCAAGCGCTTCCTCACCCGATGAAGCCTCCAAGACAATATATCCCTCGCCACCAAGCAAAATGCGTATTCCCTCTCTGATATCCGGCTCATCCTCCACAACCAATATAACCTGAGAACTCATCTGTTCATACCTCGTCATAATATTTTTAAATAATTTTAGCAAAACATCTCACAATACACAATAAGGTCACCGGAAAATTATCTCCGATGACCTTTTAAATATTTGTGCGTAAATAACTCTATACTGACCTATATACAATTTTGCTAATAAGCTCCTTTTTTACTTGCCACTTATCGCCTTTTCATACTGCTGTCTTGTAATCTGGTTTGATGACAGAAGTTGTCTCAATTTACTTTCCGTGTAGGTTGCAAGCTCCGTATCAGAAATGGTGTCAGAGCTACTGCTGTTTATCGCGCTTGAAGAAAGCTCAAGCGTATCTCCATCCTTGCTCACAGCTGTATATTTTGTATTAGCCATACTCTTTGTTTTGCTATATGCTGCCAAATCTGATGTTTTTGAAGCACTTGTCTCATCTGAACTTTTTGAAGTGCTAACCTCACTTGCCATTTTTGAAGTGCCTGCTCCATACTGCATCTGCATACTGACTGTCTGTAAATCTCCATTAATTTCCATAGTTAAGAACCTCTCTTTCCCATGCCATAAATCATATATATTAACTCAATTTATGTCCTTCTATATTTAAGTATAGAACGTAAATCTTAAAATCTGCATAGAAAAAATCTTAAAAATTCTTAACATAAGGATATCGCCCAGCAAAACAGTCTATTTTCCCAAAACAAAGCAACTCTCAATCCGCATTTTACATGCTCACCGCCACTTTATTTGATTTGTGCAAAAATGTCAAGCTCAACAATAAAACAATCGTCTCCACAACCGGCATCACAACCCACAGACTGTCTCCTTCAAATATCAGAGGGAAAACTATAATCGCCAACCCGCTTAAAATTACGTTTCTAAGAAGCGATATGCACAGTGATTTCTTCACGCACAGAACCGATTGCAGATAATACGATGTCAATAAATTAATTCCCATCGGCAAAAATGCCATAAAATACTTTCGCACACCATTTTGTGCAATCACTGTCATGCTCTCATCAAGTTTCATAAATATGGAGCATACAATCGTAGGAAATAACACTCCACTCATTGAAAAAAGAAATCCCATAAATATGATTGTCACAAAAGCCATATTTTTCACTTTCTTAATTCTTTCCCATTTCCCGGCACCAAAATTGGTTGCAATAATCGGCTGAATTGACTGACCAACTCCCGTAAACAGAGAATTGAACAAAATCACACAATTGGATATCACACTGTACACGGATAGAGCCGTGTCTCCGCAGTATTTTAATATCTGAATGTTAAACAAAAACACAATAAATCCATTTGCAAATTCATTGAAAAAACTTGGAATACCATTGCTTATAATCTGTCCTATGCTTGAAAATACATGCTTTGGCTTTATAAACTTTAGTCCATTTTTGCGGCTGAAAAAATGTGATATCCCAACTAAAACCTGAATAACCATACCAATCGCAGACGCAAGCGCAGCTCCGCCTATTCCCATTTGAAGCGGAAAAACAAAGACAATATCAAGCACAATATTTGCGACACCGCCGAGCATAACTCCGAACATTGCCCTATTCGGGTCACCGTCCGCCCTTACAAATATTGCAAAGTAATTTGAAAATACCGCTACGGGAATAAATATATTTATGTATTTCATATATGCCATCGCATACGGATAAAGAACATCGTTAGCACCCATAACCTTAAGAAGCGCGGAAATGCCAAATCCATATACCATCCATAGTACAACTGAAATAAATGCCAACGTAAAAAATGACAGCGTAAAAAAGCGGTTGGATTTTTCATAACTTCCTGTTCCCCTGCAAACACTCATCTGTACAGAGCCGCCCACGCCAAACAGTATCCCCATCGACATCAAAATACACAATAGTGGTGTCGTGATACTGAGTGCGGCAAGTGCATCCGCGCCTACACCTTTTCCGATTACAATCGCATCCGTCAGTGTATAGATTGACATAACCATTGCACTTCCAAGAGACGGAATTAAAAATTTCAGATACAGTTTTCTTAGATTGTCTTTTAACAAATCCATACATTTTCCTCCAAAAAAATAGAGCCGGACAAGACTTTTTACGTCTTATCTGGCTCATAATACTTATGTCCATCCGGGAATTTCACCTAAAAGTGAAACACCTTGCAAGGCACATCCGATGTGCCGTCCGACCACTGCTATTATATCAAAGGTTAATGTAATGTCAATACATTTTTACTTATAATTCAATATCGTTTGCAATCCCTACGCGCTACTCCACACTATTCTTCAAGTTTGCAATCCCTACGCGCTACTCCACACTATTCTTCAATCTTCTTTATGGTCTCTGTTTTTTCTGTATTTCCTCCGCCATAGGCTTTAGCTGTGCCACAAGATTGTTCATATCCTCAAACATTGAACTCTTGGTCGTTCCGAGGTCATTTGCGCGCTCAATATGTGTAAGCACGCGCTGAAGTCTCTCCTCCTCCGAGTCAAAACAATTTTTGACATGTTCAAGCTTGCCCTCCGAGGACTGTGCCACCTGACCTATTTCCTCCTGCACCGATTTAGCCTCGTGCGCCGCCTCTATAATCTTGTCAAAAACTCCGTAAGCCTCGTCCACCTCCGCAACATTCTGTCCAAATGCCGCTTTGGAACTCTCAATATTTGTATTTAACTTTGCTGTACCTTTTTCCACCTCGGATATACTGTTATCAACATTGCTTACAAGATTTTTAATCTCATCCGCCAGATTTTTTACCTCATTAGCCACTACAGCAAAACCCCTGCCTTGGTCTCCTGCGCGGGCAGCCTCTATTGACGCATTCAGTGCGAGCATATTTGTCTGGTTTGCAATGCTTATAATCTGCTGCATACAGTCCTTAATCTGCTGTACCGATGTCTGCACTGCCGTAAAAGCGCTCTGTATCTCCCCGAAACTGCTCTGCACCTCCAAAGAGCTGTTTTTTAATTCATCGACCTTCCCCTGCGCGTCTCCAACTGACTCAACAATCTGGTTTTTCACATCGTCAAAACGTGCCGCAATCTGTCCCACATCCGCAAACACTTCTGTCAACGATTGCATCTGTTCTTTAAGTTTTACATTTTCCTGCAATGCCTCCTCAAATACAGTCTGCACCTCCGACATTTCATCGAGGGACTCAACCTCGCGCTGTGCCAACTGCTTCTGATATGTCAAAATGGTATCCGCAACATGGCTTATTGGATGCATATCTATCTTTTCCGCGTTTACAACGGACTTTTCTTCTTTTTTTCTGAACATATATTTTCCTCTTTTTCTGTAATTATTTTTTACACAAATCTATTATTCAAACACCACACAAGTCATAGTCTGGTTTACAAACTGCTGATTGTAATGTTCCCCATACCCAATCAGTCCTGCATGATTTCCCAACTGCTCCATTGTTTTTAAGTAAGTTTCAAAATAATGTTCTTGTGAAAAAAGTAAATATCTAAAACAGCAGTTTATTGAAAACACCGCTGATACATGCTGGAAATCCTATTTAATTTTCTTGATTGTCTCATCTACAACATGCGGAATGTCCTGAGCCTCAAGGAGTGTAAGGACATCCGAGTCGTTCACCTGCCTAAAACATGCAAGCTGATTTCCTACTACTTCCTTGATGGATATGATACATATATCCTGCCCGTTCATCTTTCCGAATGGGTTTTTAAAAGTCTGCGTGCCAATATCATTATCGCTTATATGTAAAAGGTCTTTATACACATTTTTAGCCGGCTGTCCGTTTAGCTCACCCAAAAGATATTTGCTGCGGTCAGTCTTAGATGCGATAAAACGGCAGCCCGGAACCTGCTTATAAATATTTTCCTTATATACCTTGATTTTTCCATCATTGTTGCGAATAAGGGCATAGACATCCGCGTCAGTGTAAACCTTTCCGTTGACTGAAACTTTTCCAACCTCCCCTGTTCCACCTACAAGGGATATCTTTTTCTTGCCAAGCACACTGTAGATTGTGGTCAAGACACACGCGTCATTCCCTGTGCAAAAGTCAATACATACCGTGTTACTCTCTGAAGCGCCGACTTTGCTTACATCTTTTTCCAACCTCTCGATATACTTTACCGGCATGGTCGATGCCTGTTCGAGCACATTCGTGGCTACTGTGAGATTTCCTTCCATGGCGATAACTGCCACACCATTCTGTGCAACCACAGTCTGTCCACCGTAACTGCCTCCCACGCACCCAATACTTGGAACTCCCGGAAAACGCTGTTCAAGCTCCTTAACATGCTGCTCAAACTGCTTATCATTTGACATCAACAATAACAACTTTGGCGCATTTATTCCGCGAAGTACCTCTGTGAGATTACCGCTTTTATCCACTTTATATGTCTGTTTCATTGCCTCACTCACCTTTCAAAACTAAATTTTATTGGAATTTCCCAGTACTAAAAAATCATTGTCAATTGGATATCTGCAATCCATTTCGCTTGCTCATAATTACTTGCCGATATCATAACATATTACAATGAGCTTTACAATTTCTAAATAAAAGGAAGTCCCATTTATTGCCCCCACGAAGTAGAAGCTGAAGACTTCCTTATAATATTAAAAAGGAACGGTTCAGAGTTCCATATCCGAGCCGTTCCTTTTAGGATTATTTCAGGCATTACAATCTCCACTGTTTTCATCCTCTACTTAGGCTATTCCATTTTACGGAACTCCATGTATAATCGTTATATAAACAAACTGCCCAACCCATAAAAGTCGGAACCTTCTGTTTGAACCACCTGTAATAATTGTATTAAGTTTGATAATACCCTTCAAAAATTTTGTATTCATTATATCACTTCTCAACTGTTTTGTCGAATAGATATTTTTGATGATTAATGTCAGAAAACTCCTCCCGCAATAGCATCTTCTATGATATCTGCCAATTTTTCCGGTGTCACAGGCATTATGTGACATGGCATCTGTCCAAACGAGGCTATCATTTCCACAAGCTCATTCTAATATGACATGATAATAGCAAAACAGCTTTCAAGTATCACATTGACTGTACCATATATAGGCAATTAAGGCAAGCTATATCAATAGCTGTTGATATAGCCTGCCTTAATATGTCAAACATGTGTGTAATTTATTTTCTCAAATACAATATTATTCATTTCTCAACGCTGTTACCGGGTCACTGTTTGCAGCCGTTCTTGATGGTATTAAGCCTCCAAGCATTGTAAGCACCGTACTTAACGCAATCAGCACAATCATCGGCAATAATGTAAGCATGGCATGAATATTTCCAATGCCTGTAAGATGTTGAATTAACATATTCCCCGGAATTAGAAGAATTAATGTGATGCCAATGCCTAAAATTCCTGCACCCATTCCAACAATTCCTGTCTCAGCATTGAATACTGTTGAAATATTGCTCTTTGAAGCTCCCATCGCCCTCAAAATTCCTATTTCCTTCTTTCGCTCCAACACACTTATATATGTTATAATACCTATCATAATGGATGACACAACCAATGATATTGCCACAAAAGCAATCAAAACATAACTGATTACATTCACAATCTGTGTCACTGAACTCATAAGTGTTCCCACCATATCCGTATAATTAATTATCTGTTCATCATTTCCATTTTCTTTCATTTGTGCATTATATAAATCCAATAACTCAACAATCTTGTCCTTGCTTTCAAAATCTTTTGGATATATATCTATCTCTGTCGGGTTATCTTCCTGTGCATATCCCAATTTTTTAAGATTTGAATCCAATGTCGCACCCTTATATGAAACAAGCGACATCATCAATTCAGATAATTCATCTTTATCTATACCCATCTGGATAACCTCTGCAAATTTATCTGCGTCTATGTAAAATGCCTTATCCATATTTTCTATCAATTTATTCATACTGTTCTGCATTGCCAATGTCATATTAGTTGTAATTTGAGACATCACTTCCTGCAATGCCATCTGCATTTGAGCTGTAATTTTTTGCACCATGCTGTCAGTTGCACGCTGCATATTTTGTGTCAACTGTTGGCTCATATTTTCCATAATTGTGTTGATGCTTTGTTGCATAACACTTGAAATGACATCAGCGAATTGTTTTTCCAACTGTGACGACTCCAGAATTTTTTGCATGTCATTTCGCAATATATTCTGACCAGCCTCAGATTGCAAATATTCAGTAAAATATATGCCTAGTTTCTGCGGATTTGCAAGACCGTGTGCATCCGCATATTCCAAATAGCCTGACCATATATTTTTATTTAATATTTCTTGTATATCTTCCCTCGTGATGTCCACGGTTACACTTTCATTTATCAGCCATTCGGCTTCCTCAGAAATCTTTTGCTGAATTTCAGGCTGCTCCAAAAATGCCCTTACACTTTCTATGTCATTTTCAGTAATGTTATTTTTCTTAGCGTAATCTTCATATTGATTGATAAGCTGTGCTATATCAGTCATCAGCCTTTCCTGTGATATATCAACCTTTATTTTGTTCTTCACAAGTTCTTCTATATCTGTCTGTAATTGCTGTGCAACATTATCCGATTTTAAATACTCTTCAAAACCTTGCTGAAAATTTGAAAAATCAGTTTCCGGTTTTCCCTCAATACTCTCCAGATATCCCTGTAAAATATCGTTAAATATCATTTCCATATTTTCCTGAGATATTGAAATATTAATTTGATTTAAAACATCCTCAATATTAACATTATTCATATCAACAAAATTGCCTTGTAAATCATCCAAACTAAAAAAATCCGACATATCCATATTGTCCATATTAATTATTGCTCCCAAGTCAGGAATATTCACATCCATATTAGCTAAATCGGACATATCCAAATCAAAAACACTCTCATCAATCTTAAATGCCTCCCTCAGGGCATCTGTGTCTATTTTAAACAGTGATGCCATATCCAGTTCTTTTTGTGTGTTATCACTTCCAAACGGTTCTCCTGTAAAAACATCTATATCCCTATGCTCTAGCTGCTGTTTTACAATTTCTCCCGTCTTTGCCGACTCAATAATGTGATTAATTAAGTCAGGAGTGTACCAGATGCCTGAATGAAGCATTGTAGCAGATGTACCCTCTGACGGTTTTACAACACCTACAATCTTTAAATCTTCCCCTCGTCTTACAAGCTCTCTCATATAATCTTCATTGTCTGTCTTTTCTTTCCACACTCCCTGTGCTGCATTATATTCATAATAATCTATGCTGTTAACCAATTTAAAAGAAATATCCGTTAATTGTTCATACGAATAAGTTTTATTATTATCAGGTATTTTTATATCTTCCTCAGCCACAAAAGATGCAATCATCTTATCCAGCTCTTTACTATCACTAAGTCCAAGTGTATACTGCATTAAATCACTTATATTTCCCTGTGAATTTAAAACCAAGACACATTCTGTATAGTTTTGTGGCCAATGTCCTGCCATTAAATTATACTGTGCTGTGTACATATCAGGATTAGATGGCAATTCATAAAATACATTTGCGTTCATACTGCCAGATATCATACTGCTGACCGATGATGAACCCGTTCCCAACGCAGAAAATGATTTATCAGGGTTTACCTGACGGACACAGTCCCCATCTATGCGAAATATCTGAGGTGTCACAGAATATTTATATTCCACTGAATTTGCATATTGAGCAAATTGATTAATATTATCACCAAGCCATTGTTTCAACGATGCCAAATCATTCGTATTTGTCTTGGAGAAAAAATTTGTTACCATTTCCGTCACACCGACTGTATTTTTTGATGCTTCTTCATTTTTCCCCGTTGCCATGTCCATCATCATCGAAGTCAAATCTATACCTGTACTCTGAATTTGAAGTGGATATTCGGATAAAGTGTCCTCCTCCATGGTCTTAATATAACCATTTACGCCATTAGAAATGGCAATAATCAATGCTATGCCTATAATACCTATAGAACCGGCAAACGATGTCAGAAACGTCCTTGCTTTCTTGGTTCTCAAGTTCTGAAAACTGAGAGCTATGGCGGTAAATGGCGACATGGAAGATTTTCCCATGTTTTTATGAATTGCTTTTTCATAAGGTTTTTTTATAGTTGAAAATGGATTGGTATCCGAAATAATATTTCCATCTTTCAGTTTTACAATTCTGGTTGCATATTGTTCCGCTAATTCAGGATTATGCGTTACCATAATCACCAGTCTTTCCTTAGCAACTTCCTCTAGAAGATTCATTACCTGTATACTTGTCTCGCTGTCTAAAGCCCCCGTCGGTTCATCGGCAAGCAAAATATCCGGATTGTTAACAAGCGCTCTTGCGATTGCCACTCTCTGCATCTGTCCACCCGACATCTGATTTGGCTTTTTATGTATCTGCGCCCCCAAGCCTACCTTCTCCAATGCCTCTTTGGCGCGCTTTCTTCGTTCACTTCTTGAAATTCCCGAAATTGTCAGTGCCAACTCCACATTTGACAAAACCGTCTGATGCGGTATCAAATTATAACTTTGAAATACAAAGCCTATGGTATGATTGCGATAAGAATCCCAATCTCTTTCATTGTATCGTTTTGTGGATATTCCATTTATAATTAAATCGCCGCTGTCATAGCGGTCCAATCCGCCTATAATATTCAACAATGTTGTTTTGCCTGAACCACTTGGTCCTAAAATGGCAACAAATTCGCTGTCCCTGAAATTAAGACTGACATTATCGAGTGCCTTTTGAATAAGTTTATCTGTTTTGTACTCCTTACATATATTATTTATTTGCAGCATACTAAAGTCCCCTTTGCTTTTTATATGTATAATATCGGTATCTTTTTAATATATATAAATATTTTATAAGTTTGAATGACATTAAGCGCCAATTTTTAATGCAATTTGTGCCACAGTCCACCGTATATGAACTTACTTTCCCCACAAAAAAGCAGGGCCTCTATAAAGAGGTTTCCTGCTTATATGCCGTAACCGTTTTTCCCGTCCAAAGAGCAAATGCCCTAAAAAATGAATTTAAATCCTGATACCCAAGCAGATACGCAATGTTCTCCGACGACAGCCGCGTATTCTGGATATAATTCTTCGCAAGCAATTCCCTGACATGATTTAATTGCTTTTGAAATGTGGTGTCCTCCTCCTTTAGCTTTCTTTGTAGGCTTCGTTTGCTCATTCCAAGTGCATCCGCTACATCTTCTATTGTCGATTTTCCGGCAGGAAGAATTTCAACTAAAACACTTCTCACCTTTGCTGAAAACGACTCGTCCGTATCCATCTCACTGAGCCTTTTTTTCAACTCCGGCTCAAAAAAATTCCACATCGACTCATTTCTTGTTATAAATGGTATTTCTGCATCCTCGGAAGAAAATGTGATAGAATTTACCACTCCTTCTTCTGCCTTACACCCTAAGAACTGTTCATATTCCGGGTTTGCAAAAGATTTTTTCACGATAATCTTTATCGGTATCACATTTTCCTTTGTTGCTTTCCGGATAAGATTTGTCAAAAGTGCCATCTCAACTCCTATGATAATTTCCGGAAGTTCTATATTTTCCTCACCTTTTATCTCTACAGTAACTCCTTGCTCATCCTCGCAAACGCCAAATATTATAGCTCCCGCCAACGCCTTATATTGTGCAATCCTTTTGATACACTCCCTCGCATTGGCACTGCAATACGCCCCGAATATCGGCGGTGTTATCGTCTCAATATTTTCAGCTGTCGCAAGCTGTATTGGCATTTTCCTGTCTGGTACAATCTCCTCTATTGCCCGCATAAAACGATAGTATTCTTCTGAGGTCACACAAGGATTGTCCCTCACAAACATATCAAGCGGCAGTCGTGCCCTTTTTAGCAATTCATCCACTGAAATTCCATACGTTCTCAGCAATACTGCATAGTTTTTATCCAATGGAAAATGTTTCAATATCTCACCTTCTTCTAACTAAAATTATTAATTACCCAATCAAATACACGGTCACCAAATATTTTGTGTGTGATAACCATAGGTTTCGCCATAAAACCTACAAGATAACGTGTGTGTGGTCTTTTCCTGGTAACTGCTTTTCTTACTGTTTTGGCAATAAGTTCTGGCTTTGTAAGCATATTTCCTGAATAATTTTTTATCATTCCCTCTGCCGCCTTATTCGCATACTGTTCATACGCTCCGCCCTTTGCAGTTTCATTATAGCTTGTATTTATTTATAACTGAATGACATTGCGCGCCAGTTTCAATGCAATTTGTGCCAAGTATTAATTTAATCTATAAATTCAACATATATAAAATACTATCCCTGTCCGGGTATGTATACGAAATTGGCAACTCCGTCTTAGCAATTTTTCTAAATCCAGCATTTTCATAAAATCTATGCGACGCAATAGCAACAGAAGGAGTGTCCAGTATAATATGCCTGATACCCGAATTTTGGGCAAATTTTAAAAGTTCGCTGTACAGTGCAAAACCAATCTTTTTCGAGCGATATTCCTTTTTTACAAAAAACTTCTTCATCACCGCACAGTCTTTTTCCTTTAACATAAGTCCGATAGTACCAATAACGTCTCCGTCAGACAAAGCAACCCAGAACTCTCCGCCATTTTTCTGATAAGAATTGCTTATATCAAGTAAATCGGGCTGTTCCTCAAGCGATAAATTAATTTTTGCCTCATTATTCTGGATATCAAGAATAAGCGAAATAATCTCATCAGTATATTTTTCTTTGTATGTTTCGATGTGCATATTAATCCTCATTTCTAAGCAATTTATCGCGAAAAGGCAATGAGAAGCTCGCGCAAGCGATTTCTCATTGCCATGAAAATACTTTGTTTTCGCTCAAAAACAAATTACATGTGTGAAAAATAAACTACCAAGCTTATTCCTCACATTAATTCTTTATAAATACTTATTTCTTTATCCAGTTATTGCTGAACGTCTTCTGCTCCGACTCAACATGCCCTCTGTGTCCATAAACAGTACATGCGTCAAGAGCTGCCTCCAACTCTGAAAATTCATTATCCGTCAGCTTGACATTCCATGCTCCAAGATTTTCCAAAATTCTCTCCTGATTTTTTGAGCCCGGAATAGGCACAACATTAGGATATTTGTGCAGCATCCATGCAAGTGAAATCTGCGCACATGTGGCTTCTTTTCTCTTGGAAAATTCCGCAAGAACATCCAAAATCGGCTGATTTGCGCTGAGATTTTTTTCTGAAAGCTGTGGTACAAATTTTCGCACGTCATCGCCCTCAAATTTTGTCTTGGAAGTCACCTTTCCCGAGAGCAGTCCGCTTGCAATCGGAGAAAAAGGAACAACTCCAATATTATTTTCGATGCAATAAGGAAAAATATCCTTCTCGCAATCCCTCTCAACCATGGAATAAATATTCTGCACAGCCGAAACCGGTGTAACATTATCCGCCTTTTGAAGTGTGTCCAAAGAAATCTGTGACAATCCCCAGCCGCGGATAAGCCCTTCTTTTATAAACCGCCCCATAACCTCCGCAATATCTTCAACGGGAACATTTTCGTTAAGCCTGTGAAGATAATATAGGTCGATATAGTCCGTCCGTAAGCGTTTCATTGAAGCCTCAAGATGACCGCGTATCACATTGTATAAATCAGTCTTTTCGCCAAGTTCCTGCGTTCCAAGGTGAAATTTCGTAGCCAAAATCACATTCTTTCGGAAAGTTTGAAGTGCTTTTCCGACTAATTCCTCATTGTGACCTATGTAAAACTGTTCTTTTCCATAGCTTTCCGCAGTGTCAAAAAACGTGCATCCAAAATCATGGGCTTTTTGAATTGAGCAAATGGCGTAATCCTGCTCCGGTACTTTGCCATATCCATGTGAAAATCCCATACAGCCCATACCAATTTCAGATACCTCTAAATCTCTTAAAAAGCGTGTTTTCATTATACAGCCTCCATTTCACTTTTTTATTGTATTATACAACAATCTGACTTAATAGGAAGCTTATAAATGATAAAATCACTTTTTTCGGACAGCATCACAACAAAACCTTTAAATCCTGAATCTGACAGAATTGTAAAAAGGTGTAATTATTAAAAAAAGTTCCTATCCATACCTTAAAAGTACAAATAGGAACTTTTTGTCAATGTTGTTCTATGTCTTATTTCATTTTTGGGGGGGTATTATCTTACATTCTCTTTCCTCTCCGAATAGTATTCCGGCACAGGAGGAATTTGATTGATTGCATCCACAATCTCGCGCATTGTCTGAGGAAGCTTGAGTGGACTTATCTTAGGCAAGTCACTGACCTCGATTTCATCCTTCCCAAGCAGAGTTTTAAGTGCCACATTTACCATTCTTATATCATACTGTCCCTGAAACAGCGGAGTTATCGGGCGGTCAAGTTCCAACATTCTATAGACGGCAATCATTGCTGTACGAACACTTGTCTCCACCGTGAACACCACATCACCCTCAAGCTCAACAAACTGTCCTATGAAAGCAAGGTTCTTATTTCCGGCAGGAATAATCTGCGGACGGTCTTTTAGCTGACGCGGCATGAACTGGCTTGTGATATAAGGCATGACAACCGGAATTGCCGTGATATGAGGCATAATCTCATCAATCTTATCCTCAAGTCCGCAGAAATACAGAAATTCCTTCATTATCTCCTCGCCGTTACATTCTGTCATCGGCTTCTTTGTGTATGCCCCTTTTTTGTTGGCATGCAGACCATAAAACCACATTACCTGAACATTTTCAGGCTGGTCAGGTGCAACAGGCTGTAACGGAACATTATAGTTGATAAACCACGGTGCATCTACAAATGTTGAGCAACCGCCCTTTCCCGTCAGGTTTCCTGTCTTTTCTGCCAGATAATCAAAAAACTGCGGATAATCGCGGACTGTCACCGTACAGCTCACAAAATTACTTTTATCGGGGTCAAATGCAAATTTCTCAGGATTGCCATATTCCGGGCACTTTGCGGCAAGCTTTTTCCACAGCGTAAAGCATCCCATATTTTCCATATCCCTGTTCATTACGGGAGCTTCCTTCATGCTGCCCTGTGTTGAGTTCTGCGTCATTGAACCATTTGTAAAAAATACAATATCTTTTTCGGAGATTGAAATAACATTTTCCTCGTCCCCCGATTTTAAATGAAGTGCCGTCACAGTCTTGTCACATCCGTCAATGTCTATATCCATATCGGTTACTGTTGTTCCGGCTACAAACACAACACCGTGCCCAGCAAGATACTCCTGCAAAGGTCGTATCAGGCTGTTGTACTGGTCATACTTGGTTCTAAGAATACCACGCAGACTCTTAATAAGATGAAGCTGGTGCATAAAGCGGACAGCATAGCGGCGCATCTCAATAAGACTGTGATATGGCTGAAATGCGAGCATAGCGCTCCAATAGTACCAGAGCTGGCTCTTAAAAAATGCCGGGCTGAACCACTGCTCAATCGTCACATCCTCCAACTGTTTCTCATCGGTAAGCATCATTTTAATCATCTGGTTTTGAATTTCAGGTGTGACTCCCATGGTGGATTCATCGTGCGGCACAAATCCCTGCTCCCAGAGGCGGTGCTTTGAATCAATTTCCCAGTTTTTGTTGCACTCTCTTGTCTCATCAAGCACTGTGCGTCCCTCCTCATAGAGTGAAGGTATTGAACCGAACAAATCCCACAGACACTCCATATACGGCTCAAGCTCACGCTCACCGCGCGATACATAGCCATTTGCGGCATCGCCGCAGGCATCCATCGAGCCTCCGAACACCGGAAGCTGGTCGTACACCGTAATATTTTTTCCCGGCATCTGTGCATCCCTCACAAGAAATGCAGCCGCAGATAGTCCTGCGATGCCTCCTCCGACAATATAAGCCTTTCTCTCATCAATGCCCTCCGGCTTGCGAGGGTGAACCCTGTCATAATTTCTCATATATATTCTCCTTTCCGCTCACAAAGCAGATATTTTTAATCCGCTTACACATATTGTTTATACACACAGATTGGTTGCGTAAGCTGCTTTCAATATCCAACAAGTGTTGACTTTTGTTTCTGAATACAGCATAATTGATATGTAAAAAAACGACAATCATCAGTTTTTCGCAAAATATATAAAATCCGACAGTTGTATTGAAATTGTTGGTTTTTGGAGGAGAATATATGGGACAAAAAGCGCAATACCGCAGTGCAATCCGCTCACGTCGTATGATTCGTGAGGCGTACACACAGCTTTTAAAAGAAAAGCCTTTATCAAAAATAACCGTGACGGACATTGTGACAATGGCTGATTTAAACCGCGCCACCTTCTATGCACACTATCCCGATGTGCGCGGCGTTACGGAAGAAATTGAGAATGAAATTATAGAAAAAATGCTTGATGTGTTAAAGGAATTTAAGTTTACCAATTTTTTCAGCAATCCGGTTCCTCTTCTTTTAAAAATTAACCGCCACATAGAGGCGGACATCGAATTTTACCGAACCCTCATACTTGCAAACGGCTCCGAAATATTTATGGAAAAATTAAAGAGTGTTTTTACCGACTACATGCTCAATTACAGTGACATTCCCGAAAATATGCGTCACTCGAAAATGGTGAGTCTGCGCGTCTGCTATTTTTCAGGCGGCATAGTCAACATGTACAAGCAATGGCTCAAGGGAGAGCTTGACTGCTCCATAAATGATATTGCCTTGGAGCTTGGCAAGCTTCTCCAGCTTGAGCAAAAAGATTTATTTGGAGAATAAAATAATTATTTGATCTTTCCGTACTCCTCATCCGACACCGGCTCACACCACTCGTTTGAACCGCCCTCGCCCGGAACCTCAACGGCGAGATGGCTGAACCAACTGTCAGGTGCCGCACCATGCCAGTGCTTTACCTCGGCAGGGATGTTGATACAGTCGCCCGGTTTCATCTCGACTGCCTCCTTGCCCTCCTCCTGATAGTAACCGCGACCTGCAACACATACAAGTATCTGACCGCCACCACTCTTTGCGTGATGAATATGCCAGTTGTTGCGGCATCCCGGCTCAAATGTCACATTGAATATTCCGACCTGACTTGTGGAGACAGGTGCAAGATAGCTCTTGCCTGTAAAATATTTTGCAAATCCATCGTTAGGCGCGCCGATAGGGAATACCATCTCCTTTGCGTGTGCTCTCATAGCCTCATCCTCATAAGGAAGGTCACCCTCATTCACGCTCCACACCTCTTTTGCCATGTTAAACACTGCCCAGCCCTTTGGCCAGCCCGTGTAAAATGCTACATGTGTGATTACAGCCGCAATTTCCTTCTGTGTAACGCCATGTGCCTTTGCGTTCTGCAAATGGAACTTGAGTGAAGAGTCGGTGACACCCGATGCCATAAGCGCAACAACTGTTATAATGCTTCTTGTCTTTACATCTATATCCTGATTGTTCCAATTTTCACCAAATAAAACATCATCATTAAAATGTGCGAACTCCGGAGCAAACTCTCCGAGTGCGTTTCTTCCTGCTGTCTGTACTATCTTTGCCATACTTTTTACACTCCTTTTATATTTTTAGACAATTACTACAAATGAACAAATTTAAAATGTTGCATAAATTTGTTTGCTATACAAAAATATTTTTCTTGAGATATATTTTAAATTCAAACAAACAAAAACTATTTTTGTTAAATTTATCATAATTACTCATTTATAGACAATTACACAACTGTTTAATCTCAAATCCAAGCTGTGGGATTATGTATCAATATTTCCTATAATTCCTTAACCCAGTTGTTTATGTCCTGCTTTGACATTCTGTTTAAGATTTTTCCCTCCACAATCTGTGCTCCCGGTGCAGATGGCTGCAATTCTGAAACCGTGTTGCCAAATCCGCTTCCGCCCGATGTCGCAAACAGCACAATCTTCTTTCCGGAAAAATCATGCTTCTCCAAAAAGCTGTTGATTATTGTCGGTGCGACATACCACCAGATAGGAAATCCGATGATTATCTCATCGTATGAGCTTACATCAATATCGTTATCGGCAAGCTCCGGTCTGATTTTTTTATCACTCATCTCTACGCTGCTTCTCGACTTCTTATCCATCCAGTTCAAGTCAGCCTTTGTGTACGGCACTTTAGGCTCGATTTCATATAAATCACAACCTGCTGCCTCAGCTACCATCTCGGCAGCTTTTTTTGTAACTCCGCTCGCGCTGAAATACGCTACCAATTTTTTACCCACAATAAACACCTCCAAAATTATTTTTATTTATCAGGTACTTACATAACCATTCCGTTGAAAATTTAAGTTTTACAAATGCCCAGTATGTTTATGTACATTTTTTTACATTTTATATAATCCGAAAATTCTGTTGAAAATTTCCAAAATATAATTTTCAAATATATAAAAAATGTGCAGGACATTTATACCGTTACTTTACCCTACACATTCATTATAGAACATTATTTGATTATGTCTAATACTTATATCGTATGCTTTTCTATGCCTTGTAGGCATTTATCTCGTCGATGAATTTCAAAACGGCGGTTGAGTATGGAATGTTCCTCTTCCACGCTATCACTGTGCTTGTCTTAATCTCCGGTGACAATCTCCTCTGCACAAGAAGTTCCCTGCTCCAGTACCTCGCCGCACCCTCAATGGAAATCGGATATCCGAGGTCGTTCATCGCCATTATACCGGCGTTGGTTCCGAGATTGCTCGTAAATGCGACATTGAGCTTGTCAAAATCCTTTCCAAACCAGTTGGCAATCTCACTCTGCACATTTGCGCGCTCCGGCAGAATAAGCGGCAGCCCAATCAAATCCTCCTTGATTATAAATTCCTTTTTTGCAAGCGGGTCATCGGGCTTCATACTCACAACCCAGTGGTCGCTTCCCTGCACCCTGATATAGTCCAAGCCCGTCGTGTTCACGGGTTCAAGGAAAAGACCGATATCCACAAGCCCCTTGTTCATCATCTCGGATATCTTGTCGGCGGTTCCCGTATGTATCGCAAACTGCACAAGCGGATATTTTTCCCTGTAGCTTTTACATATCTTTGCCAGCTCCTCCACAGCCATAAACTCTCCGCAGCCTATAGAAATTCTTCCCTCAACGGACTCTTTACCACCCTTAAATTCGCTCACAAGCTTGTCCTCGAGGTCGACAATCTCAAGGGCGCGCCTTTTTAACAGCAGACCGTCATTTGTGAGCGTTATGCTGTGTCCGCCGCGGTTGAATAACTTTGCCCCAAGCTCGTCCTCAAGAGCCGCAAGCTGCCTAGACAGCGTCGGCTGTGTGATATTTAGCTGTCCGGCTGCCTTTGTAAAACTCTGCTCCCTCGCAACCGTGAGGAAATAGCGCAGTACTCTCAAATCCATAAAAATTCTCCCGTAAACTATTTTTTGCATGAACTTTGCTTTTAGTTCGGCTTACACCACCAGATATGTCCATTTTTTCAAACCTATGTACACACACTTATCACGCAAATATATAAATATTATATCATAATCAGGTTTCAAAAATCTATATAATGTTCAAGGCTTCATTTAAAACACAAAATCTGTAGCTACTCTAAATCCAACCCCTCAATCCAATTTACAATATCATCTTTGCTTGAACTGACCTCACTTCCTCTCACGGCAAAACCCTCCATCACTTCTGAGTTTGGACAAATTTTGGCAATTTCTGATATAGTATTTCCAAGACCACTTCCTTCATGTGAAACAAACGGAATAATTGTCCTTCCACTAAAATCATACTCCTCCAAAAATGTATAAACAGGCATCGGCAAGCCTCCCCACCAATTTGGAAAACCTAGAAAAATAATATCGTAATCTTCCATATTTTCTACATGGTTTGACAGTTGTGGTCTTGCATCGTTGTTCTGTTGCTCTTTTGCCACATTGGTTGTATCTCGATAACCTGTTGGATAATATTCGGTTGTCAATATCGAAAAAGTATCTCCTCCCGTGACCTCCTCAATATAATCTGCCATAATTGTCAGATTGCCTTTATATGAAGAACCATTTATGTTAATGCTGGCAGACGAAACCGCATCTATATCGGGGTCAATCTGTATGTTATCCGCGCGGGTAAAATATGCAATAAGTATCTTTGAATGATTTTCTAAAGTCTCCTCCGGTTTTATATTTTCTGTCCCGGTGGTCTCCTGACTTTCATCATTTACTTTTGTTACCTCGGTACTCTGACTTGTATCAGGCTCTGTCGTTCTTGTCTCTCTTTGCACGGGTTCTGTCTTACCGCATCCGGCAAAAAACACACATAAACTTATTATCAGTAAAATTAAATTGATTTTTTTCATAAGGACTCCCTTTTTTTTAATATAAATAAAACTACTCAACCATTTTAATAAAAGGGGCATCAAAGCTCTATCTTTGGTGTCCCCTCTATTGATAAACTCAATGCTATATACACATTTTAAAAATATCCATTACATCTCTTTATCTATTCCACAATGTCTGTAGATGCCGCAAGTTCCGTCTGTGTCTCATAATCAGCAACTCTCTCTTTTAATCTTGTAATTGTTGCCTGCAATGCCTGAGAACCTAATACCATGCGCATCGGCACTTTCGGCAAATCCACACTCTCTATAATCCTTGCCGCCATCTTCGCAGGGTCTCCCGGCGCAAGTCCGTTTGCCGGGTCAAGCATTTTAAGGAAACCATGACACGCCTCATATTCCGGTGTGAGATTTGCTACCTTTGCACTTCCATAACGAAATTCCGTTCTCGCTCCGCCCGGTTCCACAATAGTCATCCCGATATTAAACGGAGCAACCTCCTGTGCAACAGACTCACAAAAACCTTCTATTCCAAACTTTGTCGCATGATACATGGAATTTGCCGCATAAGCAACCTGTCCGCCATAGGAGGAAATCTGGATAATTCTTCCACCACCCTGTTTTCTCATAAACGGAAGTGATGTCTTAATCAACTGGATGGAACCTGTCAGATTGGTTGCTATAATATGATTAATCTGCTCATCCGAGAGTTCCTCAGCCGCACCGAACAATCCATATCCGGCATTGCTTATCACAACATCAATTTTTCCATGTTCTGCAAATGCCTCCTTGACTGTCTTTTGAAGTGTCGGAACGTCTGTCACATCAAGAATTTTTACATCTAAATTTTTGGGATATTCCTCCATAAGATTTTTGATTTTATCTGTCTTTCTTACAGTTCCAACAACTGTATCGCCTTTTGCAAGCAACTGTTTTGTAATCTCGTAACCAAAACCACTGCTTATTCCTGTGATTAACCATGTTCTGCTCATAATCTTTTCCTCCAATTTTTATAAAATATTTAATATATTATTTTTTACTTTGCAGCTTCATTGATACAGCGAAGTGCATTTAAAGTTCTCGGATACCCGATAAATGGCAGACACTGGGAGATGACACTAATTAAAAACTGTTTGTCATTTCCAAGTCTCATATTTGCTGCCGCATGGCTGATAAGCTGAGGCTCACAGCCTCCCTGCGCATACAGAAAACAAAATGTAATCAATTCTCTTGTCTTATAATCCAGCCCCGTTCTTGTATAAAAATCCCCAAAACAGTTGGATGCAAGCCACCTGTTGATATGGCTTGATTCCTCCGGACCGGATTTATAAAAATCCTTCATACCCTCACCAAAAATATCTACCTGTGCCTGAATACCTTTTTCAAGACGGTTCTCCATTGTGGTTGTCGCCTGACCTTCTAATGGAAGATTGACACCCTTTTCAGTCAATATATCATTCACCGCATGTAAAAACGGGAAAACTCTTCCAATTCCCAGATAGTCAACTGCCTGATACACCATCTCCTTTACCTCAACCGGAGTTACACCAAAGTTCATTGCCGCCGGAAGCATTGCCTTAAACTCATCCAATCCCTGACACCCCAGCAAAACTGCCAAGACACATGTCATTCTCGTCTTCTGGTCTAATTCCATGCCTTCTTCATTTACCACTTCATCAAATGCAAAATTATCAAATCTCTCGATAAATTCCGGGTCTGTCTCCAAAAATTTTGACTGATAACCCGGAAACATTTTTTCGTGGTATTCCTGTGCTTTTTTTGTAATACTCACTGCTTCTCTCCTCCAATCTTCATTGCCAATCGGATATTCGCAATCCGCTTGCAGCTTGCTCATAACCAAATAACTGCTTCGCCGTTTATCAGTAGGGGCTTACTTAATTTGGTTAAATAATCACTCAATCTCTTTTGTCTGATACCATAATAGTTAATTTTTTCTTCTGAATCAAAACTTTTTTCTTATCAAGTTGATAATTTAAACTAATCAATTTGATATTTCACCAGAATATTCAATCAGATATCCACAATCCGCTTTGCCGCTTGCCTATAACACTATTTATCGGCATTGCACGAAAAAAATCCCCTGCCTATCGCTACACGCAATATAATCAGGGGACTTTCTTTATCGTATTAAACTTCCTTTATAGTATTAAAAATGTGAAAGAATACAGAATTTTTTACCGAAAAACTTATCCCTCCAACTCCTTTTCAAGAAGTCTCGCCGCATCTCTCACACAGTCAATGCACTCGCGTTTTACAACTCCGTCGTCAATTCCCTTTAATTCTCTACAAATGACTGTTCCATTCTGTTCCTTGAATGAGGTGATTATATTCCTTGAACTTTTCATGGTTTTCTGCGGATTTTTATTTATCGCTCCGAGCACATTCACAGCTCCTATAATCGCGCCGCAAGTCGCCTCCATGCTCGCGCCTATTCCCACCGCAAAGCCCTGATTTAAGCTTTTCATGGTCTCCTCATCAATGCCAGCAAGGTCGCAGTATGTGCAAGCCACCGCCTGCGCGCAGTTAAAACCGCACATCTTTTTGTTTGCCGCTTCTTCAACTCTTGTTTCCATATTTTTTGTTTTCCTCCTACCAGTTCTCTTTCATCCATATATATTATTTTTCTTCTGCTCAACTCCACTCTAATTGAACAAATTTTATACTTTATCCAACTTATTATCTAAGAAGTCCAAGGCTCCCTGTCAATTTATTCACCTTTTTCTTATTTCCAACTACAGCAATTCCCATATACAATAAGTCATCTTTAGTCGATTTTTTCATTGTCTCTGTATAATCAGTATAAGTCATACATTCCTGAGCCACATTCGTAAAATCTACACAAGATACATCCTTAAAATCATCATCAAACAACCTGTTTCTTATTTGTGCAACCTTTTCTGCCGGAGCTTTGAGAACAGGTACAGGAACCTGAATAAGACCATTATGTATATGATTTTCTGCATCAATAGTATCCATGCCAGAAATATCAGGACGTAATTTACCAAGTGAAATAGAAAGTATCGCAGTCACATTTGCAATTACCCCAAGTTCCATTCCCTCATCAACTACAATAACACACTTTTCATCTTTGACATCCATTTTTTGATTTCCTTTCTGCTATGCTTTAATATTAATTTTTGGTTTTTAAATATTCTCCCACTGGGCGCATCCAATTCTGCTTTGCAACAAAAGATGCTTTATCTGCATTTCTTTTTTCAAGTGCATCAATTAATTCTCTATGTTCTTCCACAGAATTTAGTGTCAAAATAATGGCTTTTTGAAAAAAAAGCTTACGCACATGCGCCTGAAGCATTTCCGTCATATTAGTAAGATACGAATTATCACATTGGGCGACAATCGTTTTGTGAAATAATTCGTCCTGTTTTAATGCTTTATAATAATCTTGTTTTTTTAGCGCTTCTTCAAAAATTAAATTATAATCACAAAGTAATTTTATTGTATTCTCATCAATAATTTCTATGGCAAGTTCCGCTGCTAACGACTGTAATGCGGCAAGCGGCGGCAATAATTTATTCAAATCATTCGGATTTGACTCATTTACATAAGTCGCAACACCCGGTTTCATAGAAACAAAACCTTGCTGATTTAACATTTGAAGTGCTTCCCTTACCGGAGTGCGACTTATATTAATAGCCTTTGCCAAATCTGTGTCATTAATCTTTTCCCCCGGCATAAGAGTTCCGTCAATAATCCACTCCTGAATTTGTCTAAAAGCCCTTTCCTTAGCTGATAACGGTTTTTCAGCCTTATAATTAATAGGAACCGGCATAATAATCACCTCCATGTTTTATAATATATCACTCCTCATCGTAAAATGCAATATATTGCATTCTGCAAATTTTCTTAAACAATTTCAACTCTTCACACATATAAAAATATATTCCCAAAGAAACGCTAAAAAAGCCGCAAGGTTCACCAATAACCCTCCGGCTTTTCTATATTTAAAACTTCAACAGTAAATAATAATGTCTCTAATCGACACTAATATTTCCTACCCCACATTCTTTTTCGCCCAATCCGCAACCGCCTTCTGCGATTTTGCCGCATCTGCCCCGTGGATTGCAATACCAGTTCCAAAGGTCGCGCCCTTGCAAAGCTTCTTCAAATCGCGCTCGGCATTTCCAAGTCCGCTTCCCTCATGTGTCATAAGCGCCATTACCTTTTTTCCGCTAAAATCAAGCTTCTCAAGCTGTGTGAACACCGCCATCGGATATGTTCCCCACCAGCATGGACCGCAGACAAATACATTCTTGTACGCGCTGATATCACCAAGATAATGTGTAAGCTCCGGGCGCGCGTTCTCGTTAATCTCCCTCTTTGCCTCCTCGGTACATCTGTGGTAGTCCTTGGAATAATCAGTAACAGTGCTTATCTCGAACAAGTCGCCGCCGACTGCATCCTTTATAAACTCCGCACAGATTTCTGTGTTGCCCTTCTTCAAATCCTCAATTCTTCCATTCACATAATTCTCACCCTTGCGTGAATAATAGATAATCAAATTCTGCTCCATATTGCTGCCTCCGTTTAGTGATGATATATAGATAATTGAAAACTTTGATATATTTCTCTTTGTCATTACGAATTTTTTATTTTACAATTATCTATAAACATATTGCTTATGCTTCATATTTTAATGTGATATCACTTCTCAATCAATTCTTTATACTTTACATATTGATAAGTAAATGTTATCAATATATAATGGCAATTATACAATGGTTATATTTTTTAGATTAAATAAATCGAAATTGACTGAGCTGAAAGCGAGGGATACTAGAACGTTGAAGGAGAATATATTATGGAAAATCCAGTGGAACGGATAAATAATATTGATAATATGGATGATTTTCTGAATTTTGTTGTTGATTTAGCCATGAACGCAAAAGAACATCCTGAAGAATGGATAAACAATACTCTTACTGATTACATAGGACAGATAGCAAGCTGGATAGATGACTGTTATCCTTTTGAGCATAATATTGATTGGGATAAAATGGATTACAAAACATTTGCAAAAATATTGTATATGGGAAAAATTTACGAATGAACAATTCCAGTTTGATTTACCAAAACAAACTATAAATAATCAGGAGGAAACCAATGCTGTTAAGACAACTTGAATACTTCCAATCCGTAATTGAAAATGGCAATTTCTACCTAGCCGCCGAGCAGTGCCATGTCTCGCAGTCGGCAATCTCACAGCAGATAAAAAAGCTTGAGGACGAGCTTGGCGTTAAGCTGTTAGAGCGCCACAACCGCACATTCTCACTCACTCCGGCGGGAGAGCATTTTTACAGAAAAAGTCTTGTTATTTCAGGTGATATAAAAAGATTGATAAATGAGACAAAAAAAATTGCGGACAATGACAGAGCCGTGCTAAAACTTGGATATTATAAGGGCTATTATGGAAATGAATTTTCGGAGGCTGTCGCTCTTTTTTCGGAAAAATATCCAACCGTTGATATCCAGATTATGGTCGGAAGCCACGAGGAGCTGTACCACGCTATGGAAAATGGCACAATTGACCTCGCACTTAATGACCAACGCCGCGCCTTTTCAGATGCGTACAACAATGAAATTCTGTCCGAAAGCCGCACATACGTCGAGATTTCCGCAAGAAATCCACTTAGCAGGCTTAGTGAGCTTGATATTTCCGACCTCAAAAATATTCCATGTATTCTGGTAATCAACCCCGCCGGACAACAGGAGGAACAACGCTACTATGATGAGATTGTCGGGCTGCACGGCGAATTTCTATTTGCCGACACCGTTCAGGAAGCGCGCCTAAAAATCATAACTGGACAGGGTTACATGCCCGTCGATGTGATTGGCGAGCAGGCTTGGTTTGACACCGCCGTCAGCAGAATACCGCTCCTTAGAAACGGTGCACCAATCACCAAAACCTACTGCGCGTTCTGGCGAACAGACAACTCAGGATTTTACATTGAAGAATTTGCACAAATCCTCAAGGAACAATTTTTATAGGAGGTTTTCATGCGCGAAATTGACTCAGAATATATTGCAAATCATATTTCTTCCCTGACCCGCATCCCAATCCGCGTGTACATGGACAACAAGCTTGTCAACTACTTCGACCCCACTCATTTTCCAAAAGACCCGGCAGCGCCTTTTCTTGACAGCTTCATGGCTATCGGGCAGGCTGTGAGCTATTATGTAACGCCGTATGAGCAGTTTTATGGCATTATCAGTTGTTCAAATCTGCGATTTGTAATCGGGCCTACATATCAGATAGCTCCTTCAAGGGAAAAAATACGCGAGTTTATGTTTCTGCTTGACATGAAAGCAAATTATATGGAACTCTATCAAAACCTTATGCGCAGCATTACCCCGATGCCGCTCGAATTGTTCCTGCGCGAGCTTTGCCTGATTTATTATTTTATAAGTGAAGAAAAAATTGAAATTTCAGACATCGCCATATATGACTCCATGTCAACCGTTCCGGCACAGAATAAAAATTTTTTACCACCGGAAAATGCTCTGCCAAATATTTCTGCTATGTCCAACGACGACAATTTTTATCCTGACGAACACACAACCTACGAATTTGAGACACGCATGTTACAGTTCGTGCAAAACGGTGACATGGAAGGACTTTTAGAACTTGTAGAGACCAGCTCGGCAGGTCGTCCCGGAAAAGTTGCCAAGACATATTTAAGACAGCTTAAAAATATCTTTATCTCCTCCGCCACCTTAGTTTCAAGAGCTGCCATTCTTGGCGGTCTTCCCACGGAGGAAGCCCTGTCGCTCAGTGACCGCTACATACAGCACTGTGAAAATCACACCGAACCGGAACAGATTATGAACCTGCAATATCACATGGTTTTAGACTACACCTCGCTTGTGGCAAAACTCCATGACGGCACCCGATACAATAAATTCCTGCGAACCGTCACAGGCTATGTAAGGGAACATCTCACAGACGGCATAACCGTCGGACAGATGGCAAAAGACCTCTATATAAGCCGAAGCTATCTGTCCACGAGGTTCAAAAAGGAGACCGGGCATACGCTCTCATCCTACATACAAAAACAGCAGATAGAACGCGCAAAGGATTATCTTAAAAATACTCAAAAATCTATCTTGGAAATTTCAACATATCTAGGTTTTTCCTCACAGGGATATTTTCAGAACGTATTTAAAAAACAAACAGGAATGACACCAAAAGACTTCAGAGATGCCTAAGCTGCTCTCTGAAGCCTTCTTTGATTTAACCATTCAATGCCGACCCATGAGAAATTCACAGAGCGTGTTTGTTATGGTTTCCGATGAATATTATTCTATTATTTCTGATTAAACCTCCCTCAAATACACTCCCGCTCCAACCGTCTCCGGCTCTTTACCCGGCAGACAGATTTCAACGGTGCAGTTAGCAGGAACTGTCACGGAAAATTCAAGCTTGTTGTCCTTGTATTCCCAACCACTCTCAACTTTTCCATATACGCTGTTATACGATGCCCTTGCAAATGTAAAATGTCCTCCCGGCTTCGGCTCTATGCGGAAATGATTTTCCCCTGCCAGCTCAATTCCGCACATGCTTCTAAACAGCCACTCGCACACTGCTCCTTTTGAGTAATGGTTAAGCGAGGCAATACCGTTCTGTGCCTGTGTTCCTTCCCACGACTCCCATATTGTGGTCGCACCCGACTTTGGCATGAAAAGCCATCCCGGCATTTTTTCATTTTCAAGAAGTCTATAGGCACTGTCGATATCGTAGCCCTCAAGAACATGGAGAATGAGCGGTGTGGACAAAAATCCTGTTCCAAGTCTCCAGTCATAGTGTTCAAGCGCCTTTATAAGACGTTTTTTTGCATACTCCGTCTGCTTTTCATCCAAAAGACCAAACGCCAGCGGGCGCACAAGATTTGCCTGACGGTCAGTGTCAAGAGAGTATTTATCCGTCCTCACCAATTCCTGATAAGCCCTCTTGCAGCCATCGCTGTAAGTGCGGAAAATTTTCTCATCCTTATTTTTCCCGAGCTTTGCCGCAATCTCTGCCATAAGACCGAGCACATAAGCTGTGTACGCCGTCGAAACCTCCGGGTGAGGTGCAGAACAGTCGCTCCAGTGCATCTTGTGAACCTCCTCGGGTTCAGCCCACTCGCCGTAGCTCTGTCCTTTATTTACAAGATATCTTCTCGCTTCATTTGACAAACCTTTAACATTCTCGGCAAGAATACCTCCCCATTTTCCGCAGCGGCTTATCATAAAGCGCGCATATTTTTTCATACGGCTGTAATATCGTGTAAGTATCTCGTCGTCACCATACATCTTTGCAAATCTGTATGGAATGAGAACACCCACATCCGACCAGCCGACACTTCCATCCATCCACTTCATGTAGGAATTTACTCCGCCGCCCGGTGCAATCTGCGGAAGTATTCCGCTCGCTTTCTGACCGTCGTAGACATCTGTGATATATTTTTCCGAAAAAGCCGCATAGTCAAAAAGATATGCCGCCGTCTCAAAGAAAATCTGCGCGTCACCCGTCCAGCCATGCCTCTCCCTCGTCGGACAGTCGGTTGGAATGTCGAGGCTGTTGCTCTTAGTCGACCACGCCGTTATATCCACAAGCTTATTTACCAGCTCGTTTGAGCAATTGAAAAATCCCGTCTGCTCGATATCCGAATACACTGCAATCGCGGTGACATCCCCCTCGCCGATATCAACTTTTGTGTCAATTTCCGCATATCTGAAACCGAACACTGCAAAAGTCGTCTTGTAATCGTTTACGCCGTCCTTGCATGTGTAGATAATCTGCTGAAGCGGTGTCGCAAAATTTTTTCTCTTGCACTGAATATTGTCGAGTGTGAGGTTTCCGTCTTCTCCGATAAGCTCGCCAAGTCGGATTTTTATCTTCTGCCCCTTCTTGGCTTTCACGGTAAAACTGATATATCCTGCCATATTTTGACCAAAATCGAATAGTTTTCTCCCGTTTGGAGTTCTTGTAAGCTTTGCGGAAAAATGTTCCTTTTCGACCACCGCAACATTGTTTGAAGCCGTCGGAACGACATTGTGGCTTGTAAGCTTGGCTGTACCACTATATGAAGGTTTTCTGAACGCCTCAATGATTTCACCATCCTTGTTGTCGGCAAAGCGGATTTTTCCGTCATTCGACCAGCGGAAACTCTCGTCCGACACCACCGTTTTACTGCGCCCGTCGGCGTATTCTATTTCAAGCTGTGCGAGAAACTTCGTCTCGGTTCCGTACTGATTTTTTAAGCCCCACGCGCCCGTGCTCCCTCGGTACCAGCCATCCGCCAAAGAGACCGTAAACTCATGCTTTCCATCGCCCAACATGTCAGTCACATCGTAGGTCTGATACTGCACTCTCTTCCGGTAATCCGTGATGCCCGGCGCAAGGCAGAAATCTCCTATCTTTTCCCCGTCAAGCCTTGCCTCATACAGTCCACACGCTGTTATGTAAAGCCTTGCCCTTTTAACCTGTCCTTCAATCTCAAGTTCCTTTAAAAAGCAGTCAACCGGGTAGCGCTTTTTCCTGTTTACCCTGTAATTTCCTGTAATCCACTTGGCTTTCCAGTCGGAGGGCTGCAAAAGTCCAAACTCAAAATAAGCTTTCTCTGACCATTCACCCTCTTTTTTGTTTTCGTCCCACAACTTTACCCGCCAGTACGCACGGACACGGCTTTTTAACGGCCTTCCCTTGTAGGTGCATCTCATCGAGGAGCCGTCCCTTTTTTTGCTGTCCCACAGCACATTTCCCTCGCTGTCCTCACAAATAAGCTGCCATGCGCTCTGCCTCACTCCGTCCTCACATTTCCACATAAAACGCGGAGCCTTGATGTCTATTCCCATAGGATTTTTAAGATAATTTACTTTCAAATCAACTGCGTACATTCTACTTCTTCTCCCTTCTGGTCTTAATCTCCTCCTGCTCCTTTACAATGGTTTTCTCCACGTTGAGCTGCGCCAATAGAACAATCAAAATAACTGCTGTGATTATCTCAAAGCCGACAAAGAAAAAGGTACATATATTCTGCGTCGCCATATTCTGCACCACGCCGATTGTCTGCCCCGTCGCCTCAATAAACTCAGGTGCCATATATCCGGAATTTGCAAGACAGAGGTTAAAAACTCCGTTTGCGACACCGATGCACACCGTCGCGATAATGGTGTAGACGGACGTTGACAAGCCATCACAGCGGAAATTATATTTCCACTCGATATGGTCGAGCACATCGGCGAACAGCGCCATAAATACATAGGCACATGGAAGTCCGCCTATATTTTTTATAAACTGTCCTATCAGTACAACTACCATATTTTTAGGGGACATAATGCAGATTGCGCCTCCTATCGCATAGAGCACAAAGCCCGCAAGCGTCAGATTTCTCTTTCCGAATTTTTTTGCGAGAGGTCCTACCGCAAAGATGCCTATTCCCATCGGAATACCGCCGATAACTGATACCATCGTCTGCGTAATTCCGTCGTTGTATGTTCCGAGAACATAGTTGCAGTAATAAATCAGTGCAATATTTTTAAAGCATGAGCCAAGCGTGTACACAATATAGTAGAGCATTATGATAACCCAGTATTTATCGTGGATGACTGCCTTTAGCTGTGACCCTATCGTCTGGCTCTGTGTCTGTGTTGCATCTGCCTCCTCAGTCACTCTCTCCTTGGTGAAAAAATACTCCAAAAGCACGAGCGGCATAACAATAATGGACAGTACACACATCAACACTATCCACGACTGCTTGTTTGCGCCGAGCATCGGCATAATCACGCTCGGGAAAACCAGCGCCACAATAATTCCCGTCACCATAACCTGTGCGATGTTGTTAAATACGGACAAACCGCTTCTCTGCGTTATATCCCTTGTCGAGAGAGGCACCATCAGCGTATGGCTCATGTTGTAGATGGTAAATGCAAACGAATAGAACAAATTATAGGAAATCATTACCCATATCACCTGAACCGTCTGCGACGCACTTGGAACAGTGAAAAGCAAAACTCCTGTCACTGGAAGCAGAACAGCCGACAAAAGAAGCCACGGTCTGGCCTTTCCCTCCCTGCTCTTTGTGTGGTCAATAATCTGCCCCATTACAATGTTGGTCACAGCGTCTATCACCTTTGACAATATCGGAAACATCATCAAAAACATTCCGCCCCATACTCCCGTCAGCTTTAGCACGTCCGTGTAGTAGACATTAAGGTAAGATGCCAACACCGCATTTAAAAGAAGTGCGCCAGTAGGTCCAATCAGATAACCTATCCATTTTTCTTTTTTCGTGACCTCCGGCGATTTTATACGCCCTGCCGGAAGCCTGTTGATTGTAATCTGCTTCATAAGAATTTTCTCCTTTCCGTATTTGATATTTTACTTTCTACGTCTCTTATTACGCTTTAACATCGCCGCAATTCCCTTAAAATAATGTCCGTTTGCCATGTGCAACATTCCATTCATAACCGCGTCGCTCATCACTCCGCCACTACATATTGCAGCCGCCCTCAGCGGACAGTCGACGGCACATGTGAGTGTCATCTTGTACGCCGGATTGAACATATCCTTCTTTCCGCCGTAGCTCTTTGCTATGATGTTTTCCGTCACCTTGTACTGAATTTTCATCACAAGTGAGCTGTCCTTCATCTCATAGCAGCTATTGTCCAAAGTAAAATGCCCCTTTTTCGACTCTGCCGCAAGCGGCACTGCATGTCCCATAAGTTTTTCCCAATCAGACCTAGTTGGCAGACCTTTTAATGTCTCATACCAGCTTTCTTTCTGCCATTTAGGTACAGCAAGATTTTCGCCATCTATATGTATTTCTCTTGAAAGCCTTATGTCCTCACAGGAACTTCCAGCCATCACCGTGTACGTTCCCTCGGGCACTTTCCATCCGTCATTCCACACGGCAAAACATCTGTCATCAAGTACAAAGTCCACCTTTTTTGTCTCACCGGGCTCTAACTCGACGCGCGCAAATCTCTTTAATTCCTTTTTCGGTCTGAAAATTCCGTCCTGCGGTGCTCCAATATAAAGCTGGACAATCTCTGCCCCGGCATATTTTCCGGTGTTAGTAATCTCTAACGATACATTTTCTCCATTTACATTCAGATTGGCGTATTCAAAAGTCGTGTAGGACAAACCATAGCCAAACGGATATCGCAGCTTCTTTCCCGCCTTGTCATAATAGCGGTACCCGACATATATTCCTTCCCTGTACTCCACATTTTTCTTTCCAAATGTCTCCCTTGAGACAACATCCTCATAGCTCATAACCCACGAGTCGGTCAATTTTCCCGACGGAACCGCCTTTCCCGTGAGAAGGTTGTACGCCGCCGTCGCTCCCGCCTGACCTGCGAGTCCGAGATACAGTATGCCCTTTACCTTGTCCGCCCATGGGAGTAACATTGAGCTTCCGCCCATAAGAACAACCACGGTGTTTTTATTCACCGACGCAACCGCCTCAATCATCCTGTTGTGACCTTTTGGAAGCCGCATACTCTCCCTGTCAAACGCCTCCGACTCATAGGCTTCCGGAAGTCCCGCCGCGACAATCACAACCTCATGCTCTGCTGCCGCCTTTTTTGCCTCTCTAATGCTCTCCTTTGTGACATTTCCGCTCTCATCACAGCACTCAATATATGTAACTCCTGCAAACGCATCTGTCAGATTGTCCTGCATGGTCGGATTTATATGGCTGCTTCCCGTTCCCTGATAACGCGCATGTCCCGCCATATAGCCAATCAGAACAATGTCATTCGTGGCAAGCGGCAAAATATTGTCCTCATTTTTTAACAGAACCGCACCCTGTTGTGCTATATTTCGCGCAAGCTCATTGTGGGAATTAATCATCTGCTCTGTGAGACCATTTTTATTATTTTTCCTTTTGTTCTGATTGCTATTTTCGCTGTTATTATGATTGTTATTCTCGCCGCTATTTTCATTACTTTTTCTATCGTTTTTCTTATTTAAAACCCTCTGTCCATGCTCCACAAGCCTTAGAATACGCTCCACACAGGCATCAATCTTGTCCTCATCGAGTGAACCATTTTTCACCGCCTCGTAAACTGCCCTGTCCATGTAATCGGAGCCGCCCGGCATGTTCAGGTCGCAGCCCGCCTTAAATGCCTTTATCTTGTCATTTAACGCTCCCCAATCGGTAATCACCGTGCCCTCAAAACCCCATTCCTCACGCAAAATATCGTTCAGAAGCTTTTTGCTGTCGCTGCAATGCACTCCATTAATCTTGTTGTACGCGCACATCACGGTGTCGGGCTTTCCCTCCTTCACAGCAATCTCAAATGCCGCAAGATAGATTTCTCTTAGCGTCCTTTCATCCATTTGGCTGTCGCCGTTCTGCCTTTTATACTCCTGATTATTCGCTGCAAAATGCTTTAAACTTGAGGATGCACCGCTCTCCTGCTGCCCTCTTATAAACGCCGCCGCCATCTTTCCCGCAAAATATGGGTCTTCCGAGATATACTCAAAATTTCTTCCAGCGAGCGGATTTCTCTTCATATTGCAGCCGGGCCCTAGAATGAGCGGCACACCGTAGCTGAGTCCCTCCTCGCCTATCGCCTTTCCCTCCTGCGCATAGAGTTCCTCATTCCACGTTGCCCCCGCTGTCACCGCAGCCGGAAAACAAGTCGCCGGCATGGACTTATTCACGCCGACCATATCAGCCTCTCCAAGCTGACACCTAAGCCCGTGAGGCCCGTCCGACATCATAATCGCCGGGACATTGTACTTTTGCATAGCCTTTGTATGCCAGAAATCGCCGCCCGTACAGAACGATATTTTTTCCTCCAACGACATCTTTGAAATTATTTTTTTAATATTCATGTCATGCCTTTCTCTTTGACTTAATAGTAATTAAAACTGCGCTTTCCAACTTTACCTCAATTATAATCTCATCAACTAAAAGATTTTTGTATTTTTGTTTTCAATTTTGTAATTTTATTTTATAAAATATTATAGAAAAAATTTTCATAAATAAAAAAGCCAAAGAAGCATGTACCGACCTCTAACTGTCAGATTTTTAATTCCGACTTCCTTTGGTCAATACACAACCTCTCCGGCTTAAATGTACATATTTATTTTATTATGATAATTTGAACAAGACTAACTTCATGAAATAATAATAAAGAACTCTGTCTTTTGCATATTTTTTATTAATTTTGCTGTCTCAGATATATTTTGCCACTCTTTATCCAAGCAACTCGCCAACTATTACAGCGCTCTTCCCATCTCGTAAGCCTGCTTCATGGCAGCCTTACTTTTTACGTCACCCGGCTCATTTGTGTCAAGTCCGAGCACAATTCCGCCCTCAACCGACTCAGGAACGCAGCATGTAAAGCCGCGAAGCGATGCTTTCATTGTCTCCGTCAGGCTCTCATCCGGTGCGGCACATGATATTATAAAGTAAAAAGTTTTTCCGCTCAACTGCTGAAAGAATGCATAAGTTCTGTCAATGACAGCCTTTAACTGCGCTGTCATGGAATAAAAATATATCGGTGATGCGAGTACTATCACATCGGCGGCAATCATCTTTTCCTTGATTTCAGCCATGTCGTCCTTCTGAACGCACTCGCCGTTATTCCTGTAACATGCATTACAGCCAAGACAGCCCGCAACATGCTTTCTCTGAACCTGTATCTTCTCCACCTGACAGCCCGCCTCGGCTGCCCCTCTTGCAAATTCATCGCTCAAAATTGAGGAATTTCCGTTAAGTCTCGGACTTCCCGATAAAATTAAAACTGATTTCATAACATACTCCTTCTGTATAAAAAATTAAATTTTCGCAACCACCTACTAATTAGTGATACCCAAGCTCTCATTTGCCCCAAGCGTCTCGTCAGCTATCATATCCGCCATGCACTTTGCAATTCCGGCTCTGGCAATATCGTTGCGCTTAGGCTGCTCGCCCTCCTTTGTGAGAAAATAAACCTCGTTGTCCCCGTCCTTTATTCCCGGGCATCTAAGAAGCGTTGTGACAGCACTGCTGCCTGCGATAATGTCCGCTGCCTCAATATAATCAGGTCTCTTTTTCGCAAGCATGTTTAACATCATTCCTCTCATGCCTGTGATTTCGTGGTGTATTCCCATTCCTGTTATCCATATAATTCTCTTAACGGAAGTCTTTTCTAATGCACTCACAATGTTCTGTGCCATCGTGCGCACATCTCCCTCAAGCGAACAAAGAAGCACATCCTGCCCGTCCATGGCTCTCACAACATCGTCTGCGTTAAGTGCATCGCCCTTTATTACGTTCACTCCGTCAAGCTTCATATCCCCGAATTTGTCAGGATTTCTAACAAAAACAGAAAGCTCAATATCCTTCTGTGCCTGCATTTTTCTTGTGATATATTTTCCTGTGTGACCTGCTGCCCCAAAAATAACAACCTTTTTCATATAAATTTACATTTCCACCTTTCAGCATAAATTGTATTTATAGATATTTGCAAAACTACTTAATATTATATTGCGATTTCATGGCTCAATAATTTTGTCGCTCATTAATCATGTAAATATGTCAACTCACTTGCAATCATTGCATCATATATTGTGCTATTTGAGTTTCTCAAATATCTGTGGTATATTTACCTTAACACCCTCGAGTGACCCGAGGTCAATACTTTTTTGGGAGGTTATATAAATTTTATGAATTACACGATAAAATATGTATGCGACACATTAAATCTCACCGTCCACACAGTCCGTCACTACTGCGACATGGGGCTTGTCCCAAATCTGCGCCATGACAAAAACGGCAACAGGATATTTGATGACGAGTCAATAAACTGGCTTCGCGCTGTGGTATTTCTGCGCTCAAGCGGACTTGGCATACCTGAGATAAAGTATTATTTTTCGCTGTGTGAACAGGGCGCGTCCACCATCAACGAAAGACTTGATATTTTAATAAAGTTAAAGGAACAGGCGGAGCACGACCTAGAGACCGCGCAGAGAAGAATTTCATGCCTCACCGACAAAATAAAAGTGTGTCAGGAGGTCGCCGACGGAAAACGCGAGGACGAGTGCAATCCGCTCAACTGGTAATGTGCATGACAAGTCTCCCACTTATTACTCCATGCAATAGAAGCGGTGGACTTCTTTTATAGTGTTAAAACAATATTAATCCTGAAAAAACTTGTCATCTGCTTAACACTTCATTTTTTCAAGAAAAGCCTCCGCCACCTTCCCGAAAACCGCATGTTTCTTCCAAACAAGCGCATACTTTGTCGTGAGCGGCGGATTTAGAGGGCGAAAGCACACGTTATCGTCAAGCCGCGGCGCGAGCAAATCCCTTGTCGTGAGAAAATATCCTAGCCCGCTCTCCACAAATGCTATCGGGCTTCCATGAACGACATTGTAGGTCGCCACGATATTCATGCGCTCAAGGCTTGTCTGCGCCCAGTGCGCAATCTCCTCCTGCAAACCAATTCTTTGGTGCAGTATAAGCGGAGCTTTCACAAGCTCCTCGCGGCTCACCATCCGCTCCTTTGCAAGCTCACAATCGCTCTCCATGAGCAATCCCCACTCCGAACTGCCCGAAAGCGAGATAAAATCATATTTTACCGTGTCTATCGGCTCAAGCATAACCGCAAAATCAAGATTTCCGTGGTCAAGCCTCTCCAAAACGTCCGTCGCATCCCCGCTGTAAAAATGGAACTTCACATTCTCATGCTCTTTTCGTAGCTGTGCGGCAATTTTAAGCACCGAAGATGTGGCGTTTCCTCCAATATATAACTCACCTGACAATTCTTCATCGCCCGCTGTAAGCTCCCTTTCCGTCTTTTCCATGAGCGCCACAAGCTCCTCCGCCCTCTTTCGTAGCAACAGTCCCTCTTGTGTGAGCGTCACCTTCTTTTTTCCGCGAATTAAAAGCTTTCTTCCAATCTCATTCTCAAGCTCCATAATCTGTTTTGAGAGCGACGGCTGTGCGATGTGAAGGCTCTGTGCAGCCTTTGTGATGTTTTCCTCGCGGGCGACGGCGAGGAAATAGCGCAGTACCCTTATATCCATGTTGGTGTCTCCTTTTACATTTTCATTTTCTAATATCCACATATCAATATTTCATAGTAATACAAATAAAAAAGCACTGCTTTTTGCCTATTTTTCAAAAAGTAATCTATGATGAACTATTGTAAAACTCATAAAAACTAAATCAGCATATTTTACTGATTTAGTTTTTTATAATGCCTTTTAGCTATATAATATCATAGTTAATAGGTATTTGCTATTATATTGCGTAGATTTTATAATACAGCATGAAAAAATGAAAAGGAGTCCTCTTTATGAGTTCATCAAAAAAACAACTCGACATGCTAAACGGCAGCATATGGAACAAAATCCCACTTTACGCGCTGCCCGTAGCCGCCACGGGAATACTTGAACAGCTCTTTAACGCATCGGATATAGCGATTGTCGGCAATTTCGCATCGACTGACAGAACGGCAGCCATAGCCGCTGTCGGGGCAAACACCCCGATTATAGGAATGCTTTTAAATCTGTTTATCGGAATTTCCCTCGGAACAAATGTCATCATATCCAACGCCATCGGGCGCGGCGACAGCAAGACCGTGCAAAAAGCGGTTCACACCTCAATAATAACATCTCTTATCGGAGGTCTGCTTGTCACGATACTCGGCGAGCTTTTTATAGGAAATATACTAAAGCTTTTAAATGTTCCCGACGACGTTTTTGACTACGCGCTAATGTATATAAGAATTTACCTTATCGGTATGCCGGTCATATTTTTGTACAATTTCGAGGCAGCGATATTCAGAAGCACAGGTGACACGAAAATCCCCCTACAAGCGCTTGCACTTTCGGGAGTATTAAATGTCCTGCTAAATCTTTTCTTTGTGGTGCTTCTAAAAATGACCGTAAACGGTGTCGCCATCGCAACAGTCATATCCAACACCGTAAGCTCTACCGTTTTATTTATCAGGCTTATGCACACTGACAAGGTTATCCATGTTGATGTAAAAAAGCTTGAAATTGACAGGGAATGTCTTGGAAAAATTATTAAAATAGGTCTGCCCGCCGGAATACAGAGTGCCGTTTTCAACCTTGCAAACATCGTAATTCAGGCGGCAATAAACAGCCTCGGCACAGTTGTAATCGCAGCCTCAAGCGCCGCCTACAACATAGAAATATTTGTGTACTACATATTCAACTCGTTCAGTCAGGCATGTACAACTTTTGTTGGTCAGAACTACGGCGCAAACCAGATAAAGCGATGCAAGCGCACACTTATCCTTTGCCTTTGCGAGGCGGCTGTGACCTGCCTCACGTCCATCGTGGTCATTTTACTGTGCGGAAAACTTCTGCTGTCCATATTTAACAGTGACCCACAGGTAATTGAGCTCGGATACACGAGGCTTGTGCTGATTTTCACGGCATACATTTTCAGCATGATATACGAGATAATGTCCGGTTATATGCGCGGCTTTGGAATATCGCTCGTCCCTGCAATACTCACAATCCTTGGCGTTTGCGCCGTGAGAATTGTGTGGGTGTACACATACTTTGCCGCACACAAGACCTTCGGCGCACTTATGCTCGCCTACCCAGTCAGCCTGTCAACCACGGCGGTGCTCATATTTATCGCGCTTATGGTGTACAGACCATCAGTGAAATATGGAAACACCTTTAAAGAGAATTAAAAATATTAAAAGGCATGTTAAAAAATACTTTCTATATTTTAACATGCCTTTTTAATTATATATTTTTAGTAATAAAAACCTCACATCTACTTAAAGCAGTTGTAATTATTCCAGCATTATTTCTCAGTCAGAAATAACCCCCGTCGCAATCGACTGTGCCGCCGCATTTAATTTCACGCATGTGTCATTGAGCCTTAAATAGAATGGAATTTCCCTCTGCGTCCTGTTGAGCACGACAACCACAAGCTGTCCTTCCTGCTTAAATGCAGCCACCTCAAGCTCGTCCGTGTATCTGCTCATGCCAATCCTTACCGCACCCGGCTTGATAAAATGGCTGAAATGCCATATATGTCCCGCGATATTTCTCTCAATCAGCACATTATTTTTAATGTCATACATATAAGGTGCATCGCAGAAATTTTTCACATGGTTAGGGCCTCCGAACTCGTCGAGAATTAAATTCCAGTCCAGGAAGGTCTGCATGCCATTGTTGAAATTTCCAATCATATCGTGGGCATACTTCTGGGCATTTTTAAGATAATCATCCGCCGCATATTTGCAAAATTCAATACATGCCTCGGACAAGAGAAGCTTCTTGTCAGGGAATTTTTCCTTAATCATCTGCAATGCCTCAAAATGGTCGCCGCTGTACCAGTGAAAAGCTATTCCTGCCACCATGTCCGCCGTGTCACCTGTAAAAAGTGTCTCCGCCCATTCAAAAGCGCGCTCCTTGTTGTGGTCCCAAATATATATTTCTATGTCATCAAGCTTGTGCTCCACAAGTGAAGGGTACAGATAATCCTTTAGAAACTCCTTCTCCTCCTCGGCAGTGTATATACATGAATCCCATGTCTGCACTGCCTTCGGCTCATTCTGCATGGTTAACTTTGTAACATGGTAGCCCCTGTTTCTGTACTCCTCTATGTATCGGCAGATATATTCAGCCCATCTTTTGTGATATTCCTTCTTTAACTTGCCGCCATGATTTCTCTCGCCCGTTGTTTTCATATAGGCAGGCGGACTCCACGGGGACAACAAAATATCCAGTTTCTGACCATACTCTGCTTCCGCCGCATCCAGAAGCGGAAGAATATATTTTTCCACCCTCTCAAATGAAAACTCCTTGAAATCTTCATCAGCTTCATCTGAGTCTGCCTCGTAGTGTCCAAGCGAAAAATCACAGCTGTCAATCGGAATGCGCACCTGATTGTAGCACATTGCGTCCTTTCCAAAATATGACCTCACAAGCTCCTTTTTCTGCTCGTCATCAAGCAGTGAGAAAATATACCCGGCAGAGTCTGTGACGGCACCGCCAAAGCCTTCAATCCTCTGCTTTTCAAACTGCGGGTACAGGTTTACAACCTCGTTCTCCTGCCCCTTGTCATCACAAAAATCGTACTCTTTCACATCCGTTTTCTTCTTATTACCAACATAAGTTGTCTGATAATATTTAAGTTTCATATCACTACCTCCTGTCTGTTCTTCCTAATTCAGATAATTACACAACATCCTATATTCATAATACTTGCTTCGCAATTACCTGCCTTCACCTGTTTGCATGCGGTATTCCTTAGGTGACACACCTTTAATTTTTTTGAACACCTTTGAAAAATACTTCTCGTCGTTAAAACCCACCTTGTAGGCAATCTCATAATTTTTTAGATAATTCTGTTCAAGGTAGCAGCAAGCCCGCTCAACACGGATTTGGTTCAGATAATCGGCAAAGCCGCATTTTAGCGTCTGGTTCATAAGTGTCGACAGATAGCCAACGGATATTTTAAGGTACTCGGCAACGTCCGACAGCGATATGTCCTTTGCATAATTTTCTTTCATGTACTCTTTTGCCTCGCGCACTATCGGATTTTCCTTCTCCGCGCCATCGCTCTGCACATATTCCTCTTTTTCTTCCACCCCGATATATTTGTCAGCGAGATTGTTTAAAAGTGCCAGAATATCCGCCGCGCGCACAGGCTTTAAAAGATATTCCTTCGCGCCGAACTGCAACGCCTTTTTTGCATAACTGAACTCATCATAGCCGCTTAAAATAACCGTGATTGGCTTAATTCCGGCTTTCTCGGCATCGCGCATCACATCTATCCCCGTCTTTATCGGCATCTGCACATCCAAAAGCATCATATCCGGCTGCTTCTGGTATATGATGTCAAGTGCCTGCTCTCCGTTCTCCGCCTCGTATATTTTGCTGAAGCGGTCTGTGTGAAGTCTGATATATTTTGCCACACCCTTGCATATTACATCCTCATCGTCTGCAATCAATAATGTTATTCCCATATATCCTCCTCAAACGGTATCTCAAGTGTTACCGTTGTCCCTTTTCCCTCTTCGCTTTCTACCTTTAGTGAATATCGTTCATGGTATTTCAAATCAAGTCGTTCCTTGATATTTTTTATAGCATATCTTCCTATTCTCTGCTTTGAATAATTCTTAGGCTCATTCTCCCACAGCGAGTCAATCTGCTCCCTGCTCATCCCGACACCCGTGTCACGGATTTCAAACCTTATTCTGTCCCCTTCGCGAACTCCTGTAATGGTGAGCATACACGGCTTGCTCACATTGTCAAAACCGTGTACTATGGCATTCTCGACAAAAGGCTGTATGATAAGCTTAGGTATCGCCGCGCGCTTTATTTCATCCGCTATATTTAACTCATAATTGAGCTTTCTCGGAAAACGCATTTTTTGGATTTTTAAATATTCCCCGACAAGCTTGCACTCATCCTCAACAGTCACAATGCTTCTGCCCTGATTTAATGTCAGTCGAAACAGCGACGACAGCGACAAAATACTCTCGGCAATGTCGTCATCTCCCGCCTCCGTCGCCTGCCAGTAAAGCAAATCCAGTGTGTTGTAGAGAAAATGCGGATTAATCTGTGCCTGCAAAGCCGCAAGCTCGCTCTCCTTCTCCGACAGCGTTATGACATAGTTCTCGTCAATCAGCTTCTTAATCTTTCCAACCATCTCATTGAAGCACTTTGCGACGGTTCCCACCTCGTCGTCGGTTGTCACCTCGACCTGCTGCTCGAAATCTCCCGCCGAGAAATTTCTTATCGCCTCACTCACTTTTCTCAACGGTCTTGTGACAATATTTGATATGATTATAAGAAGCGGAAACAGTCCTATCAACATTCCAAAAAGCAGTGCAAGCGGCATATATATTATGCTGACAAGCTGTGCCCTTATAGCTTTTCTCGGAATTATCTTACAAATTATTGCGCCTTCCTTGTTTAATTGTGCGCATATGACCTCATACCTTCCCCATGAGAAATCCTTCTCGCGCTCACGGTAATCCTGCTTTACAAAGTCCTCACTTGTAAGATAGGTTTTAAGCTCGTTCTCCACCTCCCCGACGGTGACAAGTTCGCCTGTATGCACATCTATCACCATAACAGCTTCATTGTCCCCGGCATTATTTCTGCAAAGACTCTCAAACTTCTCACTTCCCACACCTATAACTATAAAGCCAAGCTTATTTTTATGTGTCAAATCATATATCACCCTGCAAAAAACAACCTTGTCCGACCAATTTGCAGAGTACGTTCCATTTCCTCCGGCCTTCACACTTTTCCAAATCATTCCCACACTGCTGTCAACCGCCTGCGCATATATCTGTGTCCTATGTACATCTTCAATAGTAGGTAAATTTACGCTTCCATCCATGCCTCTAAGATATGGTCTTATGCCGTTCTCCGGGTAGATTGCAATGGTCTTTATCTCGCCTCTTAGTGAAATCATATCCTGCACAACGCCCATGGGTGCGCTGTTCTGCCACAATCTTGCATCCGAATTAAATTTTTCCGGTTCCGTCTCAGTAAGGAGATTATAAATCCTCTGATTTATACAGATATATGTCGAATAATCCTTGATATCCGACTGTAAAAGACTTACATTCTCCGCAAGCGACTCGACATTCGCGCGATTATTTTTTGCAAGAGCTTTCGACTCCTGATTATAATTTAATATGGCAAGAAGAATACAGATTGCAATCAAAACAGGTGTTATAATTGCATAAGCATATATTATCAATTTTGCCTTCACGCTAAGGCTGTTTATCTGCTTTTTAATATTCTTCATAACTGTACTCTCCCTGTCACGGCTATATTTATCCCTTTACCGCTCCCATCGCAACGCCCTTTGTTATGTGCTTGTTGAGCGCTATGTACACGATTACGGCAGGTGCCGCCGTGAGTGCCATAACGGCAAACTGCACTGCATAGTTGGATGAATACTCGCCCTTGAACTCAAGCACTGAAAATGGAAGCGTTTTCCACTTGTCTGAGCTTAGATATGTGCTTGCCATCATAAACTCATTCCAGTTATTTAAGAATGTCATTATCGCAACAGTGGCTATCGAGGATTTTAACATCGGTGTGATAATCTGAAATACTATGCGGTAGATACCACACCCATCCATCACCGCTGCCTCCTCAACCTCCGTCGGTATCGACTCCATGAAACTCGACATCAAAAACAGTCCCTGTGGAAGTGAGAATGCAACATACGGAATGAGCAGAGCCCATATTGTATCAGTCATTCCAAGCTTGCTGTAAATTTTGTAATTAGGAAGCAGTGTTGCATGGATTGGAATCATAAGACCTATGAGAAGAAGTGTCTTTACAAAAGAACTGAGCCTCCAATGCATCCTCTTACATGCAAACGCTGACATAATGGATATGATTATAACAAGTACAACAGCAAGCCCGTTTATTATGATACTGTTTTTCAGATACCACAGAAAATGTCCGTCAACAAATGCCTTAACATAATTCCCCCACTGGATTTTCTTTGGAATGACCAAAAGTCCGTTGGTGAACATTTCTGAGCTGCTCGCAAGCGAAAAATCAAGCAGCCATACTAGCGGAAATATCTGAATTACTGCAACTATGCCAACTATAACATATAGTACAACTCTCGACAATTTTATTTTTCCTGTTCTAGCCTCTGACCTTTTCATTGGCACGACACCTCCTCTGCTTTGGCTCTCTCTCCTCAAAAATCTTGTTCAAAAGTACCGTTGCCAGCAGACAGATAACTATGAACACAACGCCTATCGCATTGCCATATCCATATTTATATGCCTTAAACGCCTGCTGATAGAGATAGTTTGCTGCAAACTGTGTACTGTTTCCCGGCCCTCCGTTGGTGAGAAGATACACCGTTTCCATCTGCTTTAAAGCTGATATAACTGCCATTGTCACATTCACCTGAATAACAGGCTTCATCTGCGGAAGTGTAATTCTAAGGAATGTCTGAACCTTATTCGCACCGTCAATCTCAGCCGCCTCGTAGAGCACAGGGTCGATATTTTTTATTCCTGTGTAGTAAATCAACATGCCCCAGCCAAAGCCATGCCAGATTAACACGATGAGCACCGACCATATCGCCATATCATACCTTAACCAGTTGATATCACCCTTTCCTCCGAATGCCTTTATAATGTTGTTTAAAAGACCGAAATCCGGGTTGTAGATGAATTTCCACAGATATGCGATTACCGCAACCGAGATTACATTAGGTATAAAGTACACACATCTGAAAAAATTTTCTCCCTTGCCTCCCAGCTTGTCGAGCACCGCCGCCACAATTATTGCCAGCGGGTGCTGGATGAAAATAAAGCCGATTGCAAGGAGCAATGAGTTTCTAAGTGCCGTTCCAAACGCCGCATCGTGGAACAGATTTTTGTAATTCTCAAGTCCTATAAAGTTATATGAACCCATTCCCGAATAATCGGTAAATCCATAATAAACACTTAAACATATAGGAGCCAGTATCGCAAACACGAACAAGAACAATCCCGGCAGCACCAGACTTAAAATTACCCATTTGTTACTGTAAAGCTTCTTCATTGGCTTTCCCTCCCTTGTTTTTTCTTTAACTAGATTATACCAATGAAGATTTTTGCTTTACAGATACCATTCTTTTGAAAAGGTGCAATATTTTCATATTTTTTCAGCAAAAAAGTATTATTAAAATTATTGTTATTTTTTATAAATATGTGGGCAAAAAACGTCCTTTTACAATACATTAAAATTGCAAAAATGTCGGTGTAAAATATACTTAATTTAACAATCTGATAATTAACAGAAAATAGAAAAGGAACCGGCTGCCCGGTTCCCCTTCAGAGAGAAAATTATTATGAAGTTTTACTTGCAAGCTTTTCCTATAGCCGTTAAGAAGTCATCCACACTCATGCTTCCGTTTGAAACACTCTGGATTTCGCTCTCTATGGACGTCTTAAATGCGGATGGTCCGCAGTCATTTATCGGTGTTCCTGACACACTTGTCGCACCATTTACAAAGTTGACAAACTGCATCTGAAGCTCTGTCTCGTTGCCTGTCATGTAAGCTGACTGGTCCTGTGCCGACATTCCTACGCCGTTTTCCCAGCCATACTTTGAAAGCTTATCCGGACGATACATATAATTTAAGAACTTTATTGCCTCATCCTTATGCTCCGACGCTGCTGACACACCGTATCCGCCGCCGTTCCATGCTGCTATATCAGTCGCACTTCCCTTGCCGCCGTCCACCACAGGCATTGTGAATACACGGATATTTGTTCTGATATCCTCTGCTATGTCCTCATTTAGCGCCATTGAAGCATCCCAGCTTCCCATATAGTACATTGCCGCCTGACCATTTATAAAAAGGTTCTGTGCTGTCGCATAGTCCTGTGAGTCGTAACCATTCTGGAATAATCCTGCATCCGCAGTCTCCTTCAAAAGCTCTGTGGCCTTCACCAACGCCGGGTCTGAGAAATCACCGGAGTATATTGCCCTTCCAACTACATCCGAATAGTCTGAACCTGCAACTTTATACAGCAAATCGGAAAGATATACAGCCATAGGCCATCCATCTCCGCCATCCATAGCAAGAGGTGTAATTCCAGCCTCCCTTATGGTTCCTGCAAGTTCAAGAAGTTCATCGTAAGTCTCAGGTATCTCCCATCCATGCTCCTCAAACATCTTCTGATTGTAGTAAAAACCTGCTACATCGGTGTTTCTCGGAAGTCCGTACAATTTTCCATCCTTCTTAAAACCGTCAAGCGAACCTGCCACAAAGCCATAGTCAGCATAGTCTTTTTCATTTAATTCTGCCAAAACACCCGCCTCAAGAACCTCATCTAAGAATGCCGGCTGTCCCCAGATACTCACGATATCAGGAAGTCCTTCCATTGAATAAGCCTTAAATTTTGTCTTGTAGGCCTCCTCGTCAAGCGCCTCAACCTCAATCTTTACATTCTGATTTTCAGCCATGTACTCATCAATAATCTTCTGCTCCACAAGCCCCTGACCATTCTTTCTGTCGGTGAGATTTGAAAATACCTTCAATGTTATTTTCTCCTCGCCCGATGTCTGGCTGCTTGCTGTTGTTCCACTGTTTGTTCCAGCTCCACTTGTTCCCGCTCCGCTCGTTGCCGTATTACCTGCATCTTTACTATTGCAGCCGGATAACATTGTGGTAATCATCGCCGCTGATAATAATACTGATACAAATTTTTTTCTCATATCGAAAACCTCCTCACTGCAAATGTTTTTCTTGATGATTTAATTCTATCATATCAATATTAAATTAACAGACGACAAAATTTCAAAAAAGTGGAATATTATTATATATCAAAATCTGACTTTTTTATATCTTCATATCAATTCTAATCACAGAACTTTATTGTTTTTATTACATCTTATTTCTCAAATTCTCACATCAAACGGTGTATATGCTTTATAATTATATTTACCAGATATTATATTTCCATTTTCTGTGGACTTTTCTGCATAATTTTCCTGTTGCGCATAAGAAGCGGACATTTCTGTTTCTGTGCTGTTATCTATATTTTCGACTTCACTCAAAGTATCATCCTTCACACCATCCTGTAACAGCGCATCTTCATTCTGTCCTGCTGCCTCAGCCGCCTCAAGCTGCTTTTCCTGAACCGCGTCAAGTGAGTCCATTATCTCGGAGAGCATGCCGTCATTATTCTCCTCGCCCGAAGCCTCCTTGACAGCCTCCTCCTTTCTCTCCTCCTCGGTCTTAGGCTTATTCTTCTTTGCCGCCTCTGCAAGCTTCTCTCCGCGCTCCCTCGCCTCGTCCATCGCGTGGAACATCTGCGAGTTATTGTACTCCTGTTTCGCCGCCTTAATCTCATCCTCATAGGAATGAAAAAGCTCAAGCTTCTTAGCTATGCCCTCAACATCCGAGGCCTCAGTTTTTTTAAGATTTTCCTTCTGAGCCTCAAAAAATGCCACCTTTTTGTCGCGCTCTGCCTGCCTTTGAAACTTTTCCCTTGTGCTCTTTAACATACTGTTGTTTGACAGCAAGCTTGACATTTTTCCGCCCGACGCTAAATTAATTGTAACTCCCATATCGCACCTCATTTTTCATACTGATTAAATATGTCATCTTGATAACCACAATCCAACCAATTATTAGCACCTGTTTCATCAAAAGAGAGATTTTATCCCCAGAAATTATATTTAGATGTTGAAATCCCCGACGTGTACGCTGTGCCATTTGAGCTGTACTGACTTGTAATACTTTCAAGATTGGCTGAGGCGTACTTGTTTACATATCCGCCGACAGCGGCAAGTCTTGAGCCGAAGTCACTTCCATTTCCGAAAGCCTTCTTTAATGTTTCGATATCTGCACTTTCAAGTGCCTTCTCATCGACAGTCAGGCTTCCGTCCTTCTCCTGTGTGATGCCGACGTTCTTTAATGCCTCCTTGTTATACTCGAAAATAGCGGTGAGCTCCTGCTTGTAGAGCTTGCCCATTACATCTCCGATTGTCCCGAGCTGCTTTAATGTCTGGTTGTACTGCTCGACCATCTCGGCAACCGTCGATGTGATATCCTTCGTGCTTCCGCTCTCCACAGCCTTGTCAAACAGCGAGTCGGTATCGGAAGCTGTAAGCTTCTTTGCGTTCTGCGTCATTTCCTTGGATGCCTTATCAAGCTTGCTGTAGCTTGTTGCCTTAAATGAACCATAAAGACTTGACTTATTGCTAACACTTGTGGAGCTGTCCCCAAGCAAGTCGAGAAGTGTCCTTCTGTTAGTGGTGGTAATTCCACCTTTTATTGCCGTATTTGTAATCATCTGATTTGTAACTCTCATCTTCATAACCTCCTGCCTTTTATTTATACTCATAGTATCGGCAACACCCAACACGAATTTAAGTCACATGTAATGAAACACAATTTTTTCGTAATGAAATATACCATAAAAAGCAATATATCTGCCCATCCTGTGTCGCTTTATAAAAATCAAGGATTGAACCCAAAAAGGTCTCCGAGTACACTTTTTTGAATAACTCGCAGACCTTTATTTTCTCATCTGATTTAATTTTTATTATCTTTATACTTATCATTTTCGCCCGCTCATCTTTTTGAGATAGCTGTTCTTCAACTCATTCTCGCCCTTCAATCTCTCTATCTCATCCTTTAGATGCTGCACATACTCGCGCGTGAGCTTCACTCCACCTCTCACTGCGATGTCCTCGTGCTTCTCCATCTCGTCAAGCCACTGGTTTAACGATTTCTCCCTTATATCGTTGTATGTATTATCATCTTTAATGAACATAACATTCTCCAATATCTACATTTTTTCACATAAAATATAAACTCTATATTATAAAGTCCGTATGATAAAAATAATTTTGCAGCAACAAAAAAGCATTATTTTACATTATCAAATCATTTCATTATATGTCAGTCAAACAATGTTACCCAGCTATCCGCCTCATTCGCATCAAAGCACATGATTATCTGTTCTCTTGTCGTCTTTTCGTCAGCAAGATTGTCCGGAAGCTCGTCCTTTCCAAAATAATGGATTTCCGTAGTCTCCGTGTTCGCATGGAACGTCCCACCGATTAGCTTGCACAGCACGAAGCACTTCACAACACCGAATGGCAGATTGCAGTTATTATGCTTTCTCCAATCCTGCACGGCTATAAGCCTGTCCGCATACACGTCAAGCCCAGCTTCCTCCCTTGTCTCCTTGACCGCGTTAGAAGCGACTGACTCATTCACCTCACACCAGCCGCCCGGGAGTGACCATGTTCCGTTCTTTTCATGCACAAGAAGGATTTTTCCGTCAGAAAAAACTGCCGCCCTCGTGTCAACTTTAGGGGTCTGATATCCTGTCTCATTACAAAAGAACTCTTTCACATTGTTAACCGACAATCCACTCTCACATGAAATCATCTCTGCCGCGATTGTCCTTAGCTCCTCATATCTCTCCCTGTCATAATCGCTCTCACAGTAAGCAAGCCCCGCCTGAGCAATGCTCTGCACGCGGATTGCCAAATCAGTCCATTTGCTCATAACCTTCTCCTTTTTTACATGTCTTATATGCGATGCCCCAATGCACATCATCGACACCCCAATTCCAATAACCATCACGCAAATACAAGCTCCTGTTATGGCATTCATCTGCGCGCGAAACGTCACATCGCCGTTATCAAATGCCGCAAACATCGCCGTCTGCAACGACAGCATGGACACAAGCGCATCCGCATAGCCGATATTTCTAAGCCCCATAAGCTGCGGTGATTTATACTGTCTTGCCTTTACCATATTTATAATCGAAGTTATCAGCTTTGCAAAAGTGTACAGCGCCACAACATATATTATGAACTCGGGATAGCTTTTTCCGTAGCCTCCGCGCACCATTAAAATGACCATTCCGCCGAGTGCAACGCTCATAAATATGAGCAAAATTCCCGTATGTAAAAACACCTTCCATTGCCTAAGTGGTGATGAACGCTCCGCATCCCCGCGGCGCAAAATAAACTCCTGATGCAAAAATTTAAACCGCATTATCCCAAGCATTGCATAGTAGACCGCAAGCGATATATACCATGCCGAAAATGATATTACACCGATAAATGCGTTGAACAGTGTGAACATGCCGTTTGCCAAAACTCCCGGCACAGAAAATATAAAACTTCTGTCCTTATAATTTTCCGAGAGATAATTGACAAAAAAATAACGACTCATAATGCCCGCCCTTATCTTTTTTACATCGCTCACAAAATATTTAATTATATAATATATCGACAGGCTCAAAAGACAGAAAGCAGCTACATCGACAGCTATCATTGCGACAATTGACACCTGCTCTGCACTGCTGAATATTATCGCTAATCCCCCCACAATAAGCGTCGTCACAAAAAGAATTATCTGTAAACCCGGCTTAATGTGGGGCAATGGTTTTATTTTTTTCATTCTGGTCTATAATCTCCACTACGGCTATTTTTCAGAGCTTATGATAGAATTTTTTTGTTAAAAATTTGTTTTCGTTTTGTTTGAAAATTGTTAAAATGCCTTTCTAAGTATTCCGACTCCGAGCGGATATGGACCTGTGTGCACCGCGATGGTCGCGCCAATCTGGAATATGTCAATATCGTTTCTTCCCGTGTCAGCCTGAACCATATCCCTGAAACGAACTGCCTCCTCCTCGTCGTAGCCGAAGCCGACAACGATAACATAGTCGTCGATGTTCTCGCCCGTCTCGGCAAAATATTTGTGCATGAGGTCTATAACCTTTAACATGGACTTCTTTCTGCCATGCGCTATTCCGCCGGAGAAGATTTCCCCGTCCTTCAATATAATCATCGGCTTGAGCCCAAGTGTTCCGGCGATTATTCCGGCTGTCTTTCCGGCTCTTCCGCCGTGAACAAGATAATCCATCGAGCCAACCGTGAACAAAATTCTCGAATGAGGTATCATCTCATTAAGTCTCTTTACTGTATCAGAAAGGCTCCATCCCGCATCGCGCATTCTCGCCGCCTCAAGTGTAAATATTCCCTGCAAAACGGTGTCGACCTGTGTGTCCATAACCTCGATGACCGCATCCGGGTAGTCCTCAAGTATCATGTTTTTTGCGTTCATCGCCGAGTTGTATGAGCCGGAAAACTTGGTTGTTATGCACAGACACAATATCTCCTCGCCATTTTTTACATACGGCATAAACGCCTTCACATAGTCATCGACTGACGGCATGGATGACTTAGGGTACACGCCCTTGTCCCTCACCATCCTCTCGTAGAAATCGCGTATTCCTATATCGACAATCTCCCTGTCATACTGTTTTTCGTCGAAGGAGACATAAAAAGGCACGACATCTATATTATATTTTTTTGCGCGCTCTGTACCAAGGTCACATGAGCCATCTGAAATTAAACGAAACATAAATTACCTCAACTTTTTTATTATATGACAACCACAATTTTTCTATAATGTCAAGCGGTTGCATCTTCCAAAATATTTCACACTATCCCTCATCACATCTGCTTTCTAACAACCGCATATTCGTCATTCATCGAAAAGTATGCACATCTGTCGTTAGTTCCCTGCAAAAACTTTACAAGGTCGTCCTCGTCCAAGTCCATATCGCACACATAGCACTCGGACTCCTCATCATACACATAATAACTGCACATATCACAGTTTGTCGCTGCCATAGTTACCCTCCAATCCATATAGAGCGTCGCACTCTGCACTCAGTCCGTCAGGACATGCCGTCACCTTGGTCGGTGTTTCAAGAAGTGCTTCCGCCGGGAAATGGCAAAGCTCTGCCGTCTTCCCCGCGATAAAACGTGCAAAAAGGTACGAGCCGAAGCGGTTCTGGTGCGTGTCATCAAAGCCGCCAAAGCTCCCGCTCTTTCTTCTATCGTTGTAATCTTTTGGCCAGCTTCCCGGCTTTCCCATTCTCACACCGCCGATAAGCACGCCGTCCTCGTCCGTTATGCTCTGCAAATATGTCGACTTGTCATAGCCGAGATACTCGAACACACTTCTGCTGTAGCCGAACAAATCTATAACCGGAACATCAAACTCTTTTGCAAGCTGCCATACAGCCCTGATACGCGGAAATGCACCAAAAGCGTCCTTGTTTCCGTGATGCCCCGCAAAAGGAATTATCTTCCCGTCCTCCATTTTTAGTCTGCTTGTAGGTGTCACAAGAACAGGATATGCACCCTTGTAGCGCACAGCGTCCACATAGAACTTGAGATACCCCTTGTAGGTCGCACCGCAGTCGTATGAATAGTGAAGAGCCCCATAGCGCGGCATAAGCTCCATGCCCTTCTTTATAAGTGTGTCAATCTCCTCGTCACTTATTCCCGACTCCTTCATAAGTCGCGGATAACTTTCAGGCATAACCTTGTTGGTCACTTTCATGTACTCTTTTGGCTCAACCGTCGGATATATGCCGTTCTCATCGGGCTGTCCAAGTGGTGTCATTCTGTCAAAGAGGTTCACCTTCTCGCGGCTGTCATCATCATTATGTCCAAACTCAATAAAAACAAAATCGCCCGGCTTTATTTGCGGGTACACAGGTCCAAGATAAGGAAAATCCGTCGTCCCAAATCTCTCGTCATCGAGGAAACGTCCCTCGTTCAAAAAGCTTCTCGTGCTCCTTCCCGCCTGCGCGTAGTCGCGCACAACAACCTTCTTTTCATCAAAAAAACAGCCGAGGTGGTCGCCCCAGCCCCCTATAATGTTCTCCTCATCACTTCCGTAAGCCGTGACAAGCGAGTCACCAATCAAATGTATTGTAGTCATATCTTCCTCCATGTCACTGTTTTACAGTGGCTCATTCATTATCAAAAATAATATTTTTCTAATTTATATCCAATTTTTAGCCTGCTCCAATGCGTTTTCAAGCCCCTTGATGGACATATCATAGGAGAGCACCGTGAGCACCCCAAGAAGCACCAGCCTGTAAGCATTGTCCGAATACAACGCGTTATTTTCATGCGCCGCCTTAGCAAGCTCAAAAGCGTTATATATAAGTTCTTCCTTTATTTTAAGCTTTTGAGACTCCTCATCCAAAATAAGTGTAACATCATAGTCGTCCGTATTTCCACATCTTGCCTGACAAACCGCACAGCCCGGGGAAATCTTGTATTTCTCCGCATGAAGCTGTTCTACAATCTTGTGTGCGTCGAGCTCACCGCCATTATCGCCCAAATTGATTTTTTCACTTGCCGCACGCTCCGTTGTCTGTCCGTCGACACCGCACACATCACCAAGCTTTATGAGTGTGTCACATATAAGCCTTATCGTGTCGTCCGTGTATGGATTGTTTCCGCAGGTCTTTGCAAGTCCCACAACTGCTCCTAGAACTTCCCTTGCAGGCGCAGCCATCTTTTCTATATCTGTATTTTTTTCTATATTATTATCGCTCATCTGCCATTTCCTTTTTCTATTTAGTCAAACAAAAATTGTACTGTTTTTCGCTTCTTACACAATTCTCATTTTTGACCCTTGTATTGTAGCACATATTATGTCATAAGCACAACCGAAACAACAATTTTTCCTGCCAAAACCGCACAAATACTGTATTTTATGCTTACATTTTTCCAAAAAATGGGGTATAATTATATAAGTAGCTATGTATATTATTCAACGATAAAGGATAGGGTGAAATGATGACAAATTTTGAAAAATCCGATTACATCGTCTACGACAACGCCGGTGTGTGCCTTATTGAAGACATCACCACGAAAAAATTCGATTACTGGGACAGCGAGCGTCTGTGCTATGTACTCCGCCCGATAGGAAATCCCAGCTCATTTGTGTATGTTCCCGTAGACAATGAGAAACTGACAAAGAAAATGCGCCGCATTATGTCAAAGGAGGAGATTGATGCCATTCTTGACAATGCGCGCACACAGTATATCGTATGGCCCGATGACAGACGCATACGCATGGAGCGGTTCAAGGAAATTCTGTACGCTAAGAACCAGCAGGACATGCTTATGCTCGCAAGCTGCATCTACACCAAGAAGAAAGAGCTTGCCGCGCGCGGCAAAAAGCTCAGCTCCTCCGACGAGATGATACTAAAAGAGACCGAGCGCTTTGTAAATGAAGAATTTTCCTTCTCCCTCAAGCTCTCAAAAGGTCAGGTCGCAGCATATATACAGGAAAAACTTAATCTCAAGTAAAAAAGGCTGCTGATTTAATCAAATCCACTGTACAGACATAGTGAAATTGATTAAACCGGCAGCCCTTTGTATTTGCAAAGCCGCTATGTATTACTTCATCATCATATTGACGTAATTCATAATCTCTTCATTGTCCTCCGGCATACGGCAGCCAACAATATACGTTCCGCAATCGTCCGTTGAACGGATAATAATTCCGTTAAGCTTCTTTCCCCTCAGCAAATCGAAATCGTCAATTTGAAGCTCGACTTCTTTTCCGATGGCGCTCTTAAATTCAGGGTTCCTAACCGCAAACGCAAAACCGCCTGCACTTATGTTGACAACCTTACCTGTCGCCGCATGAGCCGTTCCCTTTATAACAACCTCACAGGAATTTCTCATCGAAAGTCTAGGGTACTTTCTTCTGTTCATTACCTCCGGTCTTGATGTCAATACAGGTTCATATACACCCGGGAAGTCTCTGTCGATAACTATTGATGTATCTTTCCAGATATATACGGCATTGTCTACAATGATGCGAACCTCAAACTTCTTCCTCTTAAAATCGCCAAGGAATGCCGTGAGCTTAGGCTCCATCTGAATGAGAACCTTTCCATTTTTAATAGAGGAAATCTCTGTGCGGTATTCCGCACCACCTCCCTTCTCGTAAATAGATACGCTCATACCGTCGCGCAAATCTTCCACGCTCATAAAGCCGCCCTCGCCAAGCTCCGATACAAGCTTTCCAACGACGTTCTCAATTCCAACGACATTCTTAGCTGTCTCCTCATACTTGCTCATCATAGTCTTAGTCGTCTCCTCGGACTCCTTCACGCCCTCAAGCATTGCCACCATGATATCCTGAACAAGCTTCATGTTCTCTACCATGCTCTGATTTGAAGTCTCAACATGCTTCATAGCCGAGTCGACGACCTGTATCTCATCGCCGAGCTGCTTGGAGTCGTTGGCGATTGTTCCAACGCTGCTGTTTACAAGCTGCATACTCTCAAGGGTCTCAGATATGAGCTTTAGTATCGTTGTGATGGACTCCGTCATCTTATCGGAGGTGCTTTCAAGAAGCATGAGCGCGTCCATAATGCTTCCGGATGACTTCTTTGTGCCTGTACTCAAATTTCTAATCTCATCTGCGACAACTGCAAAGCCACGTCCGGCATCGCCGGCTCTTGCCGCCTCGATTGAGGCGTTGAGCGCTAAGAGATTAGTCTGCGAGGTAATTCCCTCTATGGTGCTCGTCTCCTCCTTAACGCGCTCGAACTGACTGTGGAAATCTCTTAAAATATTCTCGACCTCTGATGAGAGCTTTTCCATGGCATTTGTAGCCTTGACAGCTTCCTCTAGCTGCTTGGAGCTTGTGCTCGCATGCTGCGCCGACTTCTCGCTTATCTCGACAATATGCTCCACAAGACCTGCGACATTCTCAACCTGGTCGTTGATGTCCTGTGTCATATCCATAGAAGAGTCAATCTTTCCGCTCAGGACATTGCTCTTCTCAGTAAGATTTTCCATTCTGAAAACAACGGCGCTTGCGCCCTCCTTGTTCTCCTCAGATAACTCACGCACAACAGTCACGCCGTCAACTATTGTATTGCTCGCTCCCTTTACCTGATGCACTGTCATTACCACACGGTTTAAGTTCTCCTTTACCGAACCTAAAAGTGCATTGTCCGACATAATCTGGTGGCTCATCGACATAATGTATCCAAAATAGCACATCAGTGTAATTCCAAATTCCATCTGATAGTTAATTATATTACTCTGGTCTCTCAAACCACTCCAATAGCCCACAATAATATTTAAAATAACTATTATCAAATTCATTGTGGAAAAACGCAGGAAAAACTTCTTGTCCTTATAAATTGTCAGCATGCTTGCAACGGGGAAAATATATGTAAAAGAAAATGACCCCGGAGTTGTCACCATAATATAAAGATAAAACAGACCATAACCAAATGCCATCACATCTTTAAAATGCTTCGAGTGTCCGCCATGCCCCTTCAAAACAATAATTCCTGCCACAAAAGGGAGCCAGCCGCATAAAAGCATAAGCACATAATATATGGTGGATGTCTGCCCCTTGGCAGCCTTGATACCGTACACTATCGACACTACGGTCACCATGGCAAACCACATTCCTCTTGCTATCCTGTTAGCGCGCGCCTCAAATTCTCTCTCATCGTAATCCATGTAAGTCCTCCAATTCATCATAAGTGTATCGCACCCGTATTTTATTCATATTGTATCACAAGGTGGAATATTTTACTATAATTTTGTGGAAATTATTAAAAAAATATAAACAAGCCGTCATCCGTAAGTACTATCAAAATAGCACCTACAAATAACGGCTTCTTAGCTCAATAAATATTTAACTATTTTTCAAAATGATATTGCCAAAAGCAACTGTACTTTTATATTTTTACATCACAAGTAAATTTCTTTCTGACATGCCAACGCACATCTTACTTAATGTACCCGTAAACCTCCATCTGAGACAGAGCCGGGAACGGCGACTCATCGTCCGCCTTTATGAGCTTGCAGAGTGTAACCGATGTAATCTTTTTAGGCTCAAACTCAAGCACATGCGGCTTGACACTCTTCTCCAAATCCCACGAAACTTCCGTTCCGTCAGAAAATTTGAGTGTTACATTCGTCCACCAGCTGTCATGCGGAAAATCTGCTCTCGTGTAGAGCACAATCTTATCCGCAATTACCTCGCGTCCAAAGTCGATTGTCATCTCGGCATCAGGATTTCTGTTAATGCCCCACGACTCGTAAGGCCACTCGCCATGTGAGAGATTTGCCACAACGCCGTCTATGGCGTTTCTCGCCGCGAACACCGACTCGCCTCTTGTCTCCACATTTGCAAAAGCATGTGGATAACAGTGCGTGTCGCCGTGCTGGTCATACACGTTGAGAGCAAGATTTTTGTAACTCTTTAACTCATCCTCTCTTGCAACCCTCGCATACAGATAATGAGAGTTTCCCGTAAATGCCTTTGGCGGATAGCTTATTTTCTTCTCGCCAAAAGGTATATCAAATGACACATTATTTGTTATGTAGACAAGCGACGCACCCATCGCATCGTCAGCCTGAAACCACACATATATGTTCTTCTCGCCCGTCTCAAGGCTTATTCTGTCGCCCTCGTGGTACTCTGAGGTGTTTACAAGAACCACCTCGCCATCACCGCTTGCAACGAAACGCGTCTTTCCCGATTTATCAATTACCTTTAAAGAGAGCTCTGACATATTTTTTCATCCTCTTTCATTCCATATTTTGTAAATATTGTCCTGAATATATATACATGCGAAAGTGCGATAACTCCCGGTGCCACTATAAGAAACGGCGCTGTCACAAACACGCCGACAGCCAACATTATAAATGTTATAAACAGCATAAAAATTGTTCTCCACCATTCCTTAATGGACATCATAAAGGACATGAACACAATCTGTCTTGTGTCCCCTGTGCACTTAGAAAGAAGCGGAAACATATACAGCACAATCATCATGTACAGTACTGCAATGACTGCTGCCGCCGCAAGTATAAAACCTGCCGCCGATGTCTGCATCCTGACACATATATAAATATCTCCTGCAAGGACAAGACCGATAAAAAGACACAAAAGCCATACAGGTGTCGACTTTTTAAAGTTCTCCTTAAAAGCCTTAAAATACCCTCGCACGATATGCCCCTCCGTGTTGTCTGCAATGCGGAACATCATATAGTATAGCGCGCAAAGAGAAGACCCCATTGTCACTATCGGAATACTTGTCAAAATAAACAAGAGCGACAACACAATTGTGTCCGTCATCTTATTGAGTATCATCCAAAGCGGGCTGTCTATGCTAAGTATTTTTCCCATGTTCTTGGCTTCCTTTCCTTTTTATAACTTAACAGTTGTATCCATATTCACAATTACTTATATTTTTACCAGTACTGTTTCCAATCCTTTAAAAGCCTTGTGAGTGCCTCCATGTAGAAGTAATCGCCCCATATATTGCACTCGTCAACGCCATAGTGGTTGCAGGTATTGTACGGTGAGTGGTTCGAGTAGGTGCTGTGAAGCACAAGTCCGTTGGACTCGTCAAAACTCTTTACAGCGTAATTGTCGTACACCGACTTCATAATCTTTCCAGCAAGTTCCTTGTAATAAGCAGCCTTCTCGTCGTCAAGATATCTGCTCATCTCAAGCATACCACATGCTGCTATCGACGCACTTGAGGAGTCGCGCGGCTGGTCATCACCATCCGTAAATTCCAAATCCCAGTAAGGAACCAAATCCTTTGGAAGATGGTCAAGAAAGTACTTTGTGACATTCTCAAACAGAGGAATGTACTCCTCCCTCTTTGTATACTTGTATGCCGTCGCAAGCCCGTATACGCCCCAGGCCTGACCTCTAGCCCAAGCCGAACCGTCCCTGTAGCCCTGACATGTAGCGCCGTGGTCTGGAGCACCCGTCTTAGGGTCAAAGAAAAATGTATGCCATGTAGAATAATCTTCCCTTATAACATTGCTTATAGCCGTATGTATGTGCTTATCCGCTATCTCACGGTACTTCTTATCGCCCGTGATATCACTTGCCCAGTAAAGAAGCGGAAGATTGTTGAGGCAGTCTATTATAAGCCTGTAATTTTCCGGCGCATCCATAGGTCCCCACGCCTGCAAGAACTCTCCAACCGGATGAAATCTAGTTAAAAGCTGGTCAGCCGCCTTTATAGCCGCCTCACGACCCACTTCAGAACCGATAAGCTTATATCCGGCAACACATGACGGCGAGTACAAAAATCCCATATCATGGTGGTCAACTTCAATCTTTTTGTCAATTCTGTTGAGGAAAGAATCCATCTGAACCTGCGCCGCTGATTTTAATTTATCCGCCGCGCCCTCCTCGAACATATCAGGATGGTCAAGCGCATACTCGTAGGCAAGCCATATCTCACCCGTCCAGAAGCCCGTCGTCCAGTCCACATTTTCGGTAGGCTTGTAAAAACCGCCCTCGCTGTATGCCTTCTCAAAAGAGTCCGTGAACTGTGGCAGCACATGAAGTATCTGCTTTACCGCAAACTCCATGCCGCCGTTGATATCACTGTCATCAATATTTTTGTATTCCTCAAAATACTTTTTCATCGCTACACAAATCCCCTTTACAACATAATTTTTTGTAAAATATATTTTACCCCTTTAATCCCGTGGATGCAACGCCCTCCACGAAATACTTCTGCAGGCACATGAACACGATGATAACCGGTATAAGTGAAAGAACCGAACCTGCCATGATAAGACCATAATCAGATGAGTACTGGCTTATGAACATTTTAAGTCCGAGCTGGATTGTCTTTTTCTCAGGGGACTTCAAGTAGATGAGTGGTCCAAGGTAATCATTCCATGTATTTACAAATGTAAAAATTGTGAGCGTTGAAAGCGCCGGCTTTGAGAGCGGAAGCATGATGTGTGAGTATATCTGGTACTCCGACATTCCGTCTATTCTCGCCGCCTCACTCAGTTCATTAGGTATTCCCTCGTAGAACTGCTTCATCATAAACACACCGAATGCTGAGAATGCCTGAAGACATATAATCGCAAGCAACTTGTCGTTGAGTCCGAAGCTTCTCATCATAAGGAACTGTGGAACCATGTATACCTGCCAAGGCATCGCTATTGTCGCGATGTATGCGAGGAAAAGTCCGTTTCTGAACTTGAACTGCAATTTTGCAAATGCGTAAGCCGCGAAGCTGCTCGTAAAGAGCTGTAAAAGTGTGACTACGATTGTCAAAAATACTGTGTTCTTTACAAAAGTGAGCATCGGTATCTTTGTCCAAATCTGTGCGTAGTTGCTCCACTTAGGGTTCTTAGGAATAAGCACAAACGGGTCCATCTGGAATACTTCTCTGTCCGACTTTATCGACGCTGACAACATCCATATAAATGGTATTGCCATTAAAATTGCTATGATTATAAGTATCACATAGAGTACAACTTTTTTAATTAAATCATGTTTTGACTTTGATTTTGTCTTTGCCATATCGTTGTCCCTCCTTTAATCCGCTGTCTTTTTCTGGTATGCGAACTGTACCATCGTGACAAGCAGTACTATCGCAAAGAGAACCATCGCAACTGCACTCGAATATCCTAAATCCCAGTCAATGAACGCCTTCTGGTATATGTAGTATACTAAAACTGTTGCCGAGGTTGTAAGCTCTCCTGAGCCGCCTCCTGCAAGCATTATCGCTATATCGTACACCTTAAAGCAGTTGATTGTGAGCATTACCACTACGAAGAATGTTGTCGACCTGAGCTGCGGCCATGTTATGTACTTAAACTTCTGCCATGTGTTGGCTCCGTCGAGTGAGCCCGCCTCGTATAGTTCTCCCGATATTCCCTGCAATCCTGCAAGGTAGATTACCATGTAGTAGCCCATGTATTTCCATACACTGAAAAGAATAAGTGAGAACAATACCAGTCCACCTGAAAACCACTGTGGGAGCTTATCCATAGGTACATTGAACACATGATACAGTATTGAATTTATAGGTCCCTTTGAAGGATGGAAAAGCATCTTCCACACTGCTGTTACCGCTACCAAGGAGCCTACATAAGGGAAGAAGGATAATGTTCTGAATATCGCTCTTCCCCGAACCTTCTGATTGAGTATTATTGCCAGTGCAAGCGATGCCACCATCGTAAGAGGCACCGTTCCTATACAATAGATGATTGTATTTTTGAAAGCTGCCTTGAAAAATATGTCGCTTCCAAGTCTTTTGAAGTTTTTAAGTCCCATAAACTGAATTGCATTGCTTCCGTCCCATTTAAGGAATGCAAGCGCAAAGGCAAAAACAATAGGGACAAGTGTGAATACCGCAAATCCGATGAAGTTCGGCGCGATGAATGAATACGAAATCAAATCTCTTTTAAAATCACGACTAAGCTTAGTTCCCGCCCTTTTCTTTGAGAGAGTTCTTCTCAGCTTCTCAATACGGGATAAGCATTTTTTCTCTTCTTTTTTGTCATCTATTCCCTTACACACCCTTGCGATAAGCTCGTCAAGCTCTGCCTGCAAGGTGTTAATCTCTGCTACTTTTTTCTCACCCATACAATCCTCTCCTGTATTGATTTTTTAAATATATGGGACTGTCACCCGAAAGCAACAGTCCCAACCACATACAGCTAAATTTTATTACTCGTTCTTGATTGCCTTTACAGCCTCCTCCATAGCTGCGATACCTTCCTCAACTGTCATCTCACCGCTCATGATAGAACCATGATAGGAGTCGAGTGCGCTGTTGATTTCAGATACGTTCTCAGCGTAAGGAACCTCAAGGTAAAGGTTAGAAACTGTGAGAGCCTCCTTAGATGCCTCATCCTGTGGGAAACCGTCAAGGCTTGTGATGATGTCCATTGCCTCGCTTGTCATAATTGCAGGGAAGTTACCTGTCTCAGCCATAACCTTAGCTCCGTCCTCGCCGCTTACCCACTTAACAAAATCCCATGCCTCGTCAGGTGTGTCTGTCGCTGTTGTGACTGCAATACCTGTGATTGTACCAAGAGTTGAACCCGGCTCAACACCCTCTGCATGAGGATACTTTACAATACCCCAGTTGCCGCAAAGACTTGAATCATAATCACCACTCTTTAAGTTAGAAATAAGTGTTGCGATAAACCATGAACCCATGTTCATCATAGCTACATCTCCACCGGAGAATGCTGCTGTATAATGTAATCCCTCTGTCTTTAAATCAGAGTACTTACGGCATACGCCGTCCTTCTCCTGATTGAGAACCATGTTGTAGTAGTCTGCGAAGAAACCGTAATCACCATCAAGTATTGTGTGCTTTCCGTCAAGAACACCAAAGAGCTGTACTGCTGACCTCCATGTATGGTAGTGAGCACCGTATATCTGATTACCAAAATCTGTCTTTGTAACCTTTCTTGCAAGCGCATCATACTCTTCAAATGTCATATCGTTGGTCGGGTAATCAACGCCCTCCGCATCAAATATATCCTTGTTGTAGAACAGTACCCAGAAGTCATTTCTGAAAGGAAGCTCGTAGAGTGAACCGTCAACTGTAACCTGGTCTGTAACACCGGCGTACTTTGTAAGGTCAACTCCGTCTGCCTTTATGTAATCATCGAGTGAGCGGATTGCATTCTTCTGTACAAGTGTCGCATATCCCGGAACATCCTTGATTGTAACTACATCAAATTCGGAACCCGAACCTGAAAGCTCTGTGGCAAGTACTGTCATGTAATCTGTAGAACCGAGGTCTACCATATCGATTGTCACATTGTCGTGTGTTGACTCATACTCATCTGCGAGAGCCTGCCAGTAAGGTGTTGACTCCTTATCCCAGATAGCCCACTTGAGCGTTACCTTCTCTGCTGTGTCGCTTGCCTTGGTTGTCTCCGTTGTGTCAGCCTTGGTTGTCTCTGTCGTTGCCGCCTGTGTTGTAGTAGGTGCCTGTGTCTCAGGTGTCTTTGTTGTCGTGTCATTTCCTGTTGAGCTTGAGCAGCCTGACACAAGTGTCGTCACCATCGCTGCTGACATCATAACCGATAAAAATTTTTTTCTCATAGTCTTTTCCTCCTAATTGAATTGATTTTTGAGATTATTTACGTCCATCTCTTAACTATGGTTTAATTATAGCGAAAAAACTTTATAAATCGAATGGATAAATTTAATTTTTTATTTATTTTTTTTGGTTCTTTCGAAAATTTTAAAGATGTTACAAATGTAAATAATGTAATTTTCTATGAAAAAATGTAATTTTTATCGTGATAGTTTAAAAATTTATAAAATTATGTTAAAATACACGAATAATAACGCGCATTTATTGTACAAATTTCACACTGGCCCATGCCGATTTATGTCAGCAGTTTTTCAGGCAATCGGATATTTGCAATCCGCTTTGCTGCCAGCTCATAACACTATTTGCATATGTAACTTATTGAAAACGGGGTTTTTACCTATGAAAACACATCGCCGCTCCCTACAGGGAGCCATACTCACGATTACACTTATATTTACAATATTTATCGGTGCGGTGCTCTCTCTTTTGTCGGTTTCCTTCTATAATAAATACATTAAGACGGGGCTTATAGAGAACACCGATGCCAACCTTGCATTTATGGTCGACTCGATAAACGAAAATATATCCAATGTCAACAGATTTATATCCTTCTGTCAGTCACACACATATATAAGCCGTTTTATGAACTACAAGGGCGACTCCTCCGCGAATGCCGCCCTTAAAGCTTACGACAGACTTAACGACGAGTATATGTCAAGTCCCGTCGGCAGCTACATGCACCGCATTATAATAGGAAACAGCCACGACAAATATTTGCAGATTGTCGACCCGACTTACTCGACCTCAAAGAATGTGTCCGAGATAACAAAGGCTTTGGACATCTACGACAACCAAATAAAATCCAATGCCGCCGACTTTTCAACGGGCTTCATATCTGACCCATACATAGACAGGAGTTCAAAAAATGTGCTTATAATTATACGCCCGATAGCCTACGAGTATAGTCTAAAGCTTGGTGGGTATGTGTCACTCTCCCTGCTTGAGGATTTTTTTACATCGCCCATGCACTACTACTCCATGGCGGACGACTGCCGGCTCTACCTAACGCTCGGAGAACATGTGTATCTTATGTCAAACGACTCCCTGACAGAACTTGACACATCCAATATCTCAACCGACGAGCTGTTTTACTCTGAGCTGACGGAAAATACAAGAGTATTCCACTTTAACGACAACGGAACTGACGGCTACCTTATAAGCAAGCCACTGTCCGCACCCGGCTGCTATATAACACAGCTTATATCCAACAAGGAGATGAAATCCTACGTTCCCTATTACTTTATAATAATGCTCGCCATAACGTCGCTCATAATACTTATAGGATTTCTGCTCTCCACGATACTTTACCAGTACATAAGTGTGCCGGTAATAAAGATACAAAAACGGCTCGAAAAGATTTCACAGGGAGATTTCAGCCGTGACACATCCATAGAGTGGAACCATGAGCTAGGCGATATCGGGCGCGGCATAAACAATCTCTCGGAGAATATCGAGTCGCTTTTAAACAGCAAAATTCAGGATGAGAAGGACAAAAAAGACTTGGAGTACAAGATGCTCCAAAGCCAGATAAACCCTCATTTTATATACAACACGCTCAACTCCATCAAATGGATGGCTGTCACACAGGGCGCTGACGGCATATCTGAGATGACAACCGCCCTCTCAAGGCTCTTGCGGAGCATATCAAAGGGTACTCG
>JBNMKO010000004.1:0-80340 GCA_050874385.1 Eubacteriales bacterium | reverse complement strand
CGAAGCGGTGGAAATATGGTCGAGATAATACAGGACACGGTTGACACCATAGGTCTTAAGGCTGATACGGCAAGGGAGATTTCCGTGCTCATAAGTGCCAAACAATTTGAGCAGATTATTATGGATGTAGTTCCGATAGGAATTATATTGTATCTGAGAATTACCGCAGGCGAGCTTATAGGAAAAATGTACGGAAATCTGTACGGAATAATTGTGATGACTGTGTGCCTTATAGTGTATATGTGCGCGGTGATGCTTTCACTGAAAATTTCGGATATACGGGTGTAGCTTATGTCAAATGGCAGAAATTATAGGGTTGATTTGAGGCGGAAAAAAATTGTGTGGCTTTTTGTGGCAGCAGTTGGTGTAATTATCATATCGGCACTTGTCGGCGCGGCACTAAAAAGTAATAAGTATGAGTATGTGAATGAGCTTTTGCGCCCAAAAGACGGACAGGGGCAGAAAATGTATGAGCTTGAGATTGAACATGGTGGGACGAGTGATAATGTCGTTGTGTATGTGGATGCAAAAAAGCTCACAAAGGAGGAGCTCGACGAGATTTTTGGTGAGGCAAAAAAGATTTTGGACTTGCAGCTTCTTGGAACTAATACCAACATGGATTTTGTGACTGAACCGTTAAATTTGGTGAGCACATTGTCTGAATATAACATGCAGGTTGACTGGTTTATTGATGATGTGGAGGTTATTGACTACTGGGGAGATATCCACCAACAAAGTGAGAGCAGGTCAGTCACAATAACAGCGACACTCACCTATGAGGGAAGAATAATGGAGGGCCTGGAGGCTTCGAGGGAGTATAGTTACGAACTCATTGTGCAGCCATACAACAAGGAACAGTTAAGGGGAATTGCGATAGATAAGATGCTTGATGAGGCTGACAATGACAGCGGTGACATGGACAGAATAATACTTCCAAAGGAATATGAGGGAAAACAGCTTAAATACCGAATGAAGTCGGAAAACAGTCTCGTTAAGCTTGTGCTTATCGTCCCGGTTATTTTGGTTATTCTGATTGTAGAACTGCGTTCTAAGGAAGAAAAAAAGAAGAAAAAGCTTAGGGAGCAGCTTATAATGGAATATCCTGAAATAATATCAAAGCTGTCGCTTTTAGTGTCATCTGGTATGACACCGTATAATGCGCTTGACAGGATTGCGGCTGATGGGGATGGAGAGGCTTATAAAAGGTTATCATCCGTGATTAAAAATATACAGTCGGGTGCATCACAGCGCTCACAGTATGCCTCATTTGGTCAGATATTTGGGGTTTATTGTTACAGCAGGCTTGGCTCTATGTTGGAGCAGAACGTGGTAAAAGGTAATGAAAGGCTCCGGGCAATGTTGAGGCAGGAGTGCGCGCAGGCGCTTGAGGAGAGGAAAGCGAGGGCAAGAAAGGCAGGTGAGCAGGCGGGAACAAAGATGCTTTTTCCGATGATGCTAATGCTTGTGGTGGTGATGATTGTGATAATGGTTCCGGCTTTTATGAGCATGTGATTGTTGGTCTATTGGGATAACCGATAAGCGGCTTAAACATAGTTTAGTTGATAACCACAGTATTGGGAACAGAAGATGTCCTATGATGTATGTGGAAAGGGGGTGAGGTCATGGCAAATATTTTGTGGAAAGCTTATTTTGGAGTTAAGAGAGCTGTCGGCAGAAAAGAGAAGGGTATGGGTGTCATAGAGATAATTCTTATAATAGTTGTTCTTATTAGTCTTGTATTAATCTTTAAATCCCAGCTTACATCTCTTGTAAAAGAAATTTTTCAAAAGATTTCAAGTCAGGCTCGCAGCGTGTAAAAGGTAATGGTTATCCGGCTGTGGCTTTTGCAGCCGGGTGTAAAAAGGTGGTGGCAAAAATGTCTTACAAAAATGGAGTATTGGTTGATAAGGGGAAATATGTGGGGAGTGTTACCATCTTTGCCGCTATGTCGTTCATGCTTGTTGTGTCCGTGGTTGTTGTTTTAATCGAGGGAGCAAGGCAACAGGGAGCGAGGGCTATGGTCGCTATGTCCGCCGATATGGCACTTGACGGCATGTTTTCGGGGTTTGAGAGAGAACTGCTCGACAAATACGAAGTTCTTTTATTTGACGGTGCAGATGGCGGTGACTCACTTGATGAGAAATATATATCGGAGACGATTGAGGAAAAGATAAAAAACTGCCTTGATATGGATGCAGGTCTTGTTCTCACAGAGGGAACGGATTTTTATGATATCGGGATAGATGAGGTGAAGGTGACAGGGGTTCTCACCGCAGCGGATGCGTTTGGTCTTATATGGAGAAAAGATGTAAACGATTATGCAAAAATAGATTACACCGCAAAATTTTTGGAGAGCCTTCTTGGACTTGAGAATGTTGAAAAAGAGAGCAAGGAGGTAAAGGCAGCGTCAAAGGTTATCGATGACTGCATGGAGCAGGTATCGGATTTTTATAATAAGTATTTAAGTCTTATAGAACATGTCGACGGCGTAGAGACGGGAAGCAATGGTGTAAATTTTGACAAGCTCAAATGCAGGGATGAGTATGTGAAAAGACTTGGCCCCGGGGGAAGTGTGGATGTCAATCAGGAGAATATAAGCATAAACGATTATCGCATATATGAGAAGGTTAAGGGGAGTATATTCGATGTATACGCGTTCAGGGATACTTTTCTGGGAAAATTTTCGGACGTGATTGACAGAAAAAGTGATGATATTGAGGAGCTTGTAGGGCTTGGAAATGTGATAAGAAAATTTCTTAAAAATATGCAGCAGGAAGTAGAGAAATCCTTAAATATTATTGATGATATAAGAGGACAGCAGACACTTATATCGGAAAAGATAAGTGCGGCAGAACAATATATTTCCTCGATATCACATATAAGTCAGGACAGTCTTGAAGGTCTTAGAGACAATCTCAAGTCAGTGGAGGATGAGAGGGATAAGATTTTAAAAAAGCTCGGCGATGTGGATGCGATGTACGAGGCACTTAAAAACAATCTTGAAGTGATAAATCAGGCGCACGCATACTGTAAAAATATATCATTTATGTCTGAATATAAAATGGATATATCTAAAGCTGTGGATACTTACAACAGTTATAAAAAAGCATTTGAGCAGCTTCAATGGTACAGAACAGATTCAATGTGGCTCGATTACAATGATGTGGCGTGCAGGGACGAGGACAAATCAATTCTTGGCTGTATATATGATTATACGGCAGATGGAATGTTGGGACTTATACTTCCGTCCGGCACAAAAATATCCGAAAAGTCGATAGGAAATATGAAGCTTGCGGATTTGTACGGCGAAAGGGGTGACAGGGCGCAGTATATAGAGGACGCGGCGGCGGATTTTATGAATGAAGCGCTGTTTAACATATATATTATGGAAAGTTTTGATAACTATATTGACAATGACGGGGAGGGTTATCTTGATTATGAACAGGAGTACATAATGTTTGGGAAAAGTTCCGACAAGGAAAATCTTAAAGCGGCGGTTATTGAGGTTTCTGCCATGAGACTTGGATGCAATATGATATACATTCTCACCGATGCGGCAAAAAAGAGCGAGGCATATAATGTCGCTATGGCTGCGCTTGGATTTACAGGGATAGTGCCACTTGTAAAAGCACTTCAATATGTGATTTTGACGGCATGGGCGGTTGGAGAGACGGTTGTGGATATGAGACAGCTCATGTCGGGAAAAAAGGTTCCAATATTAAAGAAAAAAGGTGAGTGGAAGCTTGAGCTTGATGACCTTATAGCCGGAAAACTTGATGCGGTCTCGGATGACGGCGGCGATGACGGCTTTGATTACGGGCAGTACCTTGCGGCTTTAATACTTAGCAAAAATGCGCAGGATAAGGCATTCCGCTCTATGGCGGTGGTGGAAATGTATATGATTTTACAAGGGGTTGATAATTTCAGATTAAAAAATTATATATACGGGCTTGATATATCGGTTTTGTACCATGTCGGGGAGGGAAAGACGAAGTATACATATAAATGCAGTTATACTTATTAATTAAATATGGCGTTGTTGGAGGTGATGTAAGATGCCCTTTACATGTGAATATGCAGCTATTGTTAAAGCAGATAAAAATATAAACGATACAAACACACAAAACAAAAAAGAGAATTTAAAGGCTGAAAATGGTATCCCCCATTATTACCGTGTCAGCTTTTCACATGGAAGGGCTCCTTATGTCACCTTAAACGCGAGCATAACAGTTGAGGCATCTTTGGTGATGCCGATGTTCATCTTTGCCATAGTTTCACTTATTCAGATAATGATATTTATGAATATTCAGCTAAGGGTTCAGTCGGCACTGTACCACCAGACAATCAAGGTGGCAGGATATTCTTTTCTTACAGAGTCGATAGAGCAATGCCTTCCGGATGAGATAACGGGGGAGGACTATAAGGCGGCTGTCAGTATAGTTGAGAATGGTGTGACGGAGCTTCTTGTAAAATATATGGTTGTGAGTGAGCTTGGAGACGATTTTTTTGAACTGCCATGGATAGAGGGCGGCAAGGATGGAATTAATGTAATTTTTTCAATGGATACAGGTGCAAGGAATATAGATGTCATTTTAAGCTATAGACTAAAGCCGATGTACAACTTTTTCGGCATAGGCAGTGTTCCGGTTGTCGCAAGGGCAGGTATGAGCAAGTGGACGGGCGTTACAAGGCTTGACAGCTCAAAGGATGGAGAGAGTGAAAATGCGGACAAGGTGTATGTGACAAAATCGGGAACGGTCTACCATATTTACAAGGACTGCACTTATCTGTCGATAGACCTTACAAAGATAAAATACATTGATGTGGATGATAAAAGAAATGCGTCCGGAGGGAAATATTATCCATGTTCAACATGTGTTAAAAATATAACCAATATGGAGGATGTGTATATCTCAAAATACGGTGAAGTATATCATGTGGATGACAAGTGCAGGACAATATACCACAATATTTTGGAGATATCTTCCGACGAGTTGGGAGACAGAAGACTCTGTTCTAAGTGCAGGGACAGGAGCAAAAATAAAGAGTAGCTTGCGGATAAAAAACTTGGGAGATTGGCAGGTATGGCGGTATATATAATTACACTTGTTTTTCTTGTGTACGAGAGTGTTGTGGACATAAGAAAAAAGAAAATTGATGTCAGGGCGGCGGCTGTGGCAGGGGTATTTGACATGATTTTTGGCTTGGCTGTGTATGGGCATCGTATCAGCAACATAATTTTTGGGGCAGGTGTCGGTATTCTTCTTATTGTGTGCGCATGGATTTCAAGGCAGAGAATAGGGTACGGTGATGGAATTGTTTTTATTGTGCTTGGAATGTGCATGGAGCCGGAGAAGGTTCTTGGAATTTTGTGGGGGTCAATGCTGCTTGCGGGAATTTATGGGACAATAAAAATTATGGCATTAAAAAAGAGCAGAAGCTATGCTTTGCCGTTTATACCGTTTGTGACGGCTGTTTATGTTGTGGTGTTTATTGCAAAATTATGTCAGGGGGAGGGGGGATTTCTAGCATGAGGAAAACTGTAGGAGGATATATCACAGTTGAGGCATCCTTTGTGTTTCCCATTGTATTTTTTATAATAATGGGGCTGTTAAAATTTGGTTTTAAAATATACAACAATGCGGTGGATAAAAGCCTTGAAATGTATCTTGAAATCCGCATGGAGGGGATTGAGAAAAATTATTATAGTGCACGCACCCAGAGCCTTGATGTGAAGAGAATTGTGAATGAGAAAATTATAAAGCAAAAGGATATAAAGGCTGAGATTGAAAAGCAGTATTTGAGGGAAAATATCAGTGAATATAGAAATGATATTGTGATAGATGAGAGCAAGGCTGTCCTTGATGTGGATGGGAAAAGCACTTTAAAGAACAGCATGGTTGTAAGGTATATACATATAATAAGAGCGCATGTGGGGAGGCTTGAAACTTATGATTGAATTTATCAGGGAGTTAAACAAAAATTATCTGAGTATCACGGGGGAGCAGGATAAGCCCAGTGACTACACAATGAAAATGGTTGAGAACAATTCGGTTGAGGGTTTGCTCCCCGTGAGAAAATCCGTTGTAAATAATACGACAAGCTATCTTTATGATATATCGGGCTGTATTCCATTAGAGGAGAGATATGTCAAAGGTGAGTTTGCAAAGGATGATATATTGTCAATAGCGAACTCAATAAATGGGATAATTCAGGCGATGGACAGATATATGCTCGATATAAATGGAGTTTTATTTGATACAAAATATATATTCTGCGGAATAAACAATTTCTCGTGGAAGTATGTGTACAATTCTGAGCTTATGTCGGATGCCAGAGCGGGAATAAAGAGGGTGTTTGAGTACATACTTGGACATCTTGACCATAGGGACAGCGACGCTGTCATTTTGGGGTATGGTTTATATAAAAGAGTGTGTCGTGATGAGATTTCACTGCAAAAGATTTTTGAAAATCTTGATGAATTTACCAGTAAAAAAGAAACTGACACGGAGAATGGCGCACAGTCTGTTGGATATGAACTTAACCGAAAGACTTATCCCTCCTTGTCCGAGGAGGCAGTAAAGGAGGAGCACGAAAAAAAGGTGCCAAATGTAAAATTTTTGCTCATCGGCTCGGGCTTAGTGACGGGCTTAGCTGTTTTGTCGGGGCTTATATGGGGAATTGTGACTGCGGCGATAACGGCTTTGATTGGAATAGCGGTGCTTGCTGTAGTTTTTGTGATTGTTCTAAAAGGTCCAACATGGGATAAAATCGTTACTAGTGAGATTAGGCTTCCATATGAAACACAAAATCCGCAGATAAAAGTTTACACACAGACAGGTGATGTGCAGCATGACGAAAATCGTTATGAGATGGATGTTCAGACTGGTGGAAGCCATGATACAATGGAAGCAGCCACAGTTGTTATAGGTGCACAGCCGTTAAAATGTCTGCGCCGCGTGTCAAAGTCAGGACAGACAGGTGATGAATATCTGATAATGGAAGATTCCGTGAGTGTGGGGAGCGGTGCGGCTGCGGATATAATAATAAAGGACAGCGGGATAAGCAGGCTACATGCGCGCATAACCATGGAGGGGGAGATGGTGTTTATTAAGGATATGAACTCTACTAACGGGACATGGATAAATGACAGGAGGATAAGTGTATATGAGCTGTGTCCCATAAAAAATGGGGATGTTATAAGACTTGCCGGCAGCAGCTTTGAGCTGATTGACACCGTAAGCTAATAATGATAAGCTAGGCTGTATGGAGGCTTAGTTTATGATGTTTGATGTGTGCTGTAAGGCGGTTGAAGCTGCCGGATTTAGCCAGCTTAGGGAGCAGAACAATTCGTTTAATATATATTACTGCTACAGGCAGGAGAGGATGAATGTTGTATTTGTGTGGAATGAGTCCGCCTTTGCGGGTATTTCACCCGATATGCTTGATGTAAATAACAAGAATATAGTATCCTTTTTTGCAGGTAAAGGTGTTTTTAACTGTATGCTGTTAAATATTATATGCACATACGATACGTCAATTTCAAAGAGGAATACTGCGGCGAGGTTTCCAGTATGGTTTATGGATGAGGTGTCGGGACGGCTTATAATATATGAAGAGCAGCCTGAGGAATTTGCAGGTATAAGACAGCAGATAGAGAATTTTGATGAACTTAGTGACAATAATGATATTCAGAAGCAAAAAATTTCGTTGAAGAATATGAGGCCCGCATATATAAATTGGATTTTGATTTTGGTTAACATGATAATTTTTGTCATCATGGAGATAAAAGGAAATACACTTGATACGTCATATATGCTCTCACATGGAGCGCTCAATGTGCAGCTTATTCTAAAAAAAGGTGAGTATTACAGGCTGTTCACATCCATGTTTATGCATGCAGGCTTTTCACACCTTTTCAATAATATGCTTGTGCTGTTTTTCATAGGTGACAATTTGGAGAGGGCAGTTGGGCATTTGAAATATTTTATAATGTATATTTTGGGAGGTTTGCTTGCAAATATTGCCGCGCTGATTTACTATAATATTGCAGACATAAATGTGTGCTGTGTAGGGGCATCGGGTGCTATATTTTCGGTTGTCGGAGCATTGTTTTATATTGTGATTGTCAACAAAGGACATCTTGAAGATTTGTCGGCATCAAAGCTGGGGTTGTTTATTGTAATGAGTATTTATCTTGGGCTTCGCAGCGCCACTACGAGCAACAGTGCACATATTGGAGGTCTTGTTGCGGGTTTTATCTTAGCAGCATTGATATATAGAAAACGGAGAGGAACAAGTTTATGAACATAAACGTATATTACGGTGGAAGAGGTCTTGTTGACGACCCTACTGTGACAGTATTGAATAAAATGACGGATGTTTTTAATGAACTCAGGGTAAATGTGGAGAAGTACAATCTTTTTGAGATGAAGAATGCAATAACCACGCTTCCGCAGACATTGAAGGAGGCAGATGCGGTCATACTGGCAACTACAGTGGAGTGGTTCGGTATTGGAGGCTATATGCATCAGTTTCTCGATGCGTGCTGGCTGTATGCGGATAAGTCAATGGTTGAAAAGCAGTATATGTTTCCTATAGTTATGTCGAGGGCTTCCGGGGAGAAGGAGGCGATGATGTCCCTTTCAAACGCGTGGGAGCTTTTAGGGGGTAAGAGCGGCAACGGACTTTCAGGGTATGTTGCCGACCCGGTTGAGTTTGAGCTAAATGCCGAATATAAAGAAATATTTGAAAAGAAGGCTGAGGAGATATACAGGACTGTATCGCAGAAGCCAAAGACACTTCCGTCGAGCAACAATGCGATAAAGAGCAACATAGTAAGCGAAACGATAAAACTTACGCCGCAGGAGTCCGAGCAGCTTTCAAAGTATGCCTCGGATGACACCTATATCAAGAAGCAGAAGGAGGATATTGAGGAGCTCGCAAGCATGTTCAGAAATCTTATGAGCGATGAGGACAAGGGCGGTGTTGACAGATATATAAAGTTATTTACTGATAGCTTTATTCCGCAGAGCGATTTTAAGGCGAGCTATGTTATCAATATCACAGACAAGAAAAAGACGCTGGTCATAGATATAGACAATAAGAATGTAGACTGTAGATTTGGTGAGAAGGACAATGCAGAGGTGGCATGCCGCCTTGACAATATTGTGCTTGAAAAGATTGTTCAGGGAAGTCAAACCTTTCAGGGGACTTTCATGTCAGGCAGCATGACCGCAAGGGGTAATTTTAAAAATATCAGAATGCTTGACCAGTGCTTTAAATTTTAGTGTTATGAGCGCACCGAAATTGTAAAACAGGTAAAGCCATCGTCGATGTGCTCCCAGCTCACATTTCCGTTCATTGCATCTGCCGTCTCGGCGGCTATTGCAAGTCCAAGTCCAAGATGCTCCTGCTTGTCGGTGCAAAATGGCTGTAAAAGCCTATCGGCAATGTCAGGGGATGGACATTTTCCGTGGTTTTTAACCGATATGACAAGGGTGTTTTCATCGCACAGTCTGATATCGATATTGATTTTGGTTGAGAAATCAGAAGCCTCTGTCGCATTTGCTATAAGGCAGCCCACGGCGTTTACAAGACGCGGTGCATCAATACACATAAAGGCGTTATCGGTATCGCAGGTTATATTGATATCATCCAAAAAATCTGCGTAATTGTTTGATATGTACTCTAAAAGCATTGGTTTTAATTCGGATATGTTTGTGTCTGTGGGTGACAGGGTTGAGGCATATCGGAAAAGAGCTATATCGTTGAATGCCTTCACAAGACTTTTGATATCATTTCCCATTGTGACAAAGCGTGGAATGGTGTTTAGCTGTGGGTTGGTGAGCCCTAAAAGTTGATATGAACCGCTTAACAAAGTGACAATGTTTCGTATGTCATGGCAGCCCTTTTTGAGAAGTTCCCGGTGTTCAGCCTCGTGGCGTTCAAAAAAATCATACGCCTCTGGATATTCGGTTTTTAATTTTGAAATAATTTGCTTATCGCTATCAGATAACATAATGTACCTCACAAATAAAAAATGTGTAATAATTATTGAGAACCCTGTCTATAAAATAGTTGAATTATATAGATAGTCGTGCAAATATTCAACATAAAAAGTGGTCTTCACAATAACTTAAAATAAACATATAACATAAAAGGAATAATTGTCAAGTAGTTAAAAACATAGAAATATGTATATAGACATGGACAATACTTGACATGTTACATAATTAAGTATATTAGATGGATAATTCCTTACTGGCTGTAGGGACTATTAACCATAAATATATTGTAATAGGAAGGAGATTTTTCAAGATGAAAAAAGATGATTGTATTTTTTGTAAGATTGCAGCGGGTGAGATTCCTTCTGCGACAGTCTATGAGGATGAGAATTTCAGAGCCATTCTTGACCTTGGCCCGGCGGCAAAGGGTCATACACTTGTCATTCCAAAGAACCATTGTGACAGTCTGTTAGACATTGATTCCGAGACAGCCGCAAAGGCTCTGTCAGTTATTTCTAAGACAGCTAACGCCGTAAAGGACGCGATGGGCTGTGACGGAATTAATGTTGTGCAGAACAATGGAGAGGCAGCAGGACAGACCGTTATGCACCTCCACTTTCATATCATACCAAGATATAATGGCGATACCGTAAATATCGGATGGCAGCCTATGAAGCCGTCAAGCGATGAGCTTGATGAGACAGCCAAGCTTATCAAAGAGAAGCTTCACTGATAAGTGTCACTATCTGATTGATGGAGTCGTTTCCGGCTGACTTTTTCATGGCGCTTATATAGCGGGCGCGATTTTCATACAAGTCACATATAGCGAGGTAGAGTGACTCGTTGGTCATCTCCTCCTCCGAGAGAACCATTGAAAAGCCCTGCTTTTTAAATGATTCTGCATTTAGTATCTGGTCTCCTCTGCTGGCACCTGCCGGCAGTGGGATTAGAAGATTGGGCTTGTTGAGAGACAAAAGCTCAAATATTGCGTTAGCCCCGGCGCGCGAAACTACTATATCCGCGGCGGCAAAGAGGTCTTTGAGCTCCTTGTCTATGTACTCAAACTGATAGTAGCCCGTGGTAGAATAAAAACTCTTGTCAACCTTGCCCTTTCCGCACAGATGAACCACCTGAAAGCGTTCGAGCAGACTTGGAAGTATGGAGCGTATTGCATCGTTTACATGCTGTGCGCCGAGACTTCCGCCGATTACCATTATCACAGGCTTATTCGATGTGAAATGGCATAGGTCAAGTCCGGTCTGGCGGTCTCCTTTACTTAGCTCGGCGCGGATAGGTGTTCCGGTGAGCACTCCTTTGCCGTCCGGTATCATCGCAACTGTCTCAGGAAAGTTACAGCACACCTTGGATGCGTATGGAATACATATTTTGTTGGCAAGCCCGGGTGTCATATCTGATTCGTGTATGATTACAGGTATGTGCATTCTGTGTGCGGCAAGCACTACAGGGACGGACACAAATCCACCCTTTGAGAATACCACATCCGGCTTTAATTTTTTAATAAACTTCCTTGCCTCAAAACAGCCCTTGATTACGCGGAACGGGTCTGTAAGGTTCTTTAGGTCGAAGTAGCGCCTGAGCTTTCCCGTGGATATGCCATAGTAAGGCACATTCTGTTCGGTGATAAGCTTTTTCTCGATACCGTTGTATGAGCCTATATAGGATATATCATAGCCCTTTTCGCGGAGCAGCGGAAGCATGGCTATATTAGGTGTTACATGACCGGCGGTTCCGCCGCCGGTGAGAAGTAATTTTTTCATTATAAAATAAACCTCTATAAAATACTATGACAATATTTACTGTATTGCCTGCTTGAGAGCCTTGGCGAGCTGGTCAGGGCATGATGTCTCGCGGATTCCGCAGCGTATTCCCTCTAAGCGGCTTATGGCATCGGAAACTTTCATTCCGGCTACAAGAGCGGCAACGCCCTGTGTATTTCCTGAGCATCCACCTGTAAACTTCACGGACTTGATTACGTCTCCGTCTAACTCAATATTGATTTCCTTGGAACAAACGCCAGTTGGTTTGTATATCATAACATATTCTCCTATCTTTTTTTTATACTTTTTTGTGCAGAAAAAATTTCCACACATTATTATATCATAACAATGGCGCGACAGACAATCAAGTGTTATAATTAACAAAAATAATAAACGGAGGAAATATTTTATTATGATAGGTATTATTGGAGCAATGGAAGAAGAGGTAAAGGCACTCGCGGATATGATGAGCGGGGTTGAGACAGCAACGGTTGCAGGCATGGTATTTAAGAAGGGACAGTTAAAGGGCAAGGATGTGGTTGTTGTCAGAAGCGGAATTGGCAAGGTAAATGCCGCTGTATGCACACAGATACTTGCAGACCGCTACAATGTCGACTGCGTGATTAACACAGGTGTAGCCGGTTCGCTAAAAAATGAGATTAATATCGGTGATATCGTGGTATCAAGCGATGCAGTACAGCACGATATGGATGCGACAGGATTTGGCTATGCCATGGGCGTTATCCCAAGAATGCCAGTGTCAGAGTTTAAGGCGGACCAAAAGCTTATAGATGCGGCAAAGGCGGCATGTGAGGAGGCTGTGCCTGAAATCGGTGTGTTTGAGGGAAGGGTTGTCAGCGGCGACCAGTTTATAACGGACAAGGCTACAAAGAAGAGACTTGTTGACACATTCGACGGCTATTGCACTGAGATGGAGGGAGCAGCTATCGCACAGGCGGCATACCTTAACAATATTCCGTTCCTTGTAATCCGCGCAATCTCCGACAAGGCAGACGACAGCGCGTCCATGGATTACGGCGAGTTCGAGCGCAAGGCGATTGAACATTCCGTACTTCTAATGGAAAATCTTGTCCAGAGAATATAAGGTCGTATTTTAATGAATTTTGTTGAGAATTGAGGCATAAATCTTTATTTGAAGATGAACAAAAAATAGTACAATCTCCTTAAAGATGATAATGGTGTGGAAAATTCATAATCAGATGTATTTTTTAACTGCTTTAAGGGGGAGGATTTTATGCAGAATTTTACAGCAATCATGGGGGAGAATATTTTTGCCATTATAATTGCGTTCATGGGCTTTTTCGGGTGCCTTTCTTTTGGACTGGCGGGAAAAGGAATGACTGTGCTCTACAATGAGACTCTTTCGATGACAAGTTCAAATCATCCATTTATAAAACAGATAAAGCTGAGGCGCGAGAATGGAATGCGCATAAATACAAATGTACACAACACATACGTTTTTGTGCTAAAAAATATGGAGCGCTACAAATATCTCAATCTGTCAATCAACGATTATATCAAGACAGCATGGCTTATCCAGCTTATATGCGTGATGCTTGGGCTTATAAGCGGAATTATAAAGGAAAATATGTGGTACACGGCTTACGGCTGTGTGTGCGCCATCGCCGTTGCATGTGTCGGCAGGATTGAGGATGTGGAGCTAAAACAGCAGCAGGTTGTTGTGAATATTGTCGATTATTTTGACAATGTGCTCACTGACGACAGGGTGAGCGGCGAGGATGACGCGCAGCAGGAAGCAGAAAATGATAATAATGGGGAAGAGATGATTGATGCCATGGATAAAAACGTGGCTGGGGCTTACGCTTATAAAACAGGCGCACAAAGACCTCATGCAGCCGGGACTGGAAATATCACTATAAGCGATGAACAGAGAAAGCTGATTGAGGATGTGCTAAAGGAATATCTGGCATAAAAATTGGAGTGAAATACGATTATGAACATTGTGGTTTTAGACCGAATGGCACTAGGGGACGACGTTGACATGTCGGTCTTTGAGAAGCTTGGAAAGTTTACGGTGTACGAGAGGACACAGCCGGAACAGGTTGTCGACAGGCTGAAAGATGCGGATGCACTTCTTACCAACAAGGTAGTTATTGGGAAGGATGAGATGGACAGGCTTCCGAGATTAAAATATATAGGGATAAATGCTACGGGAACCAACAATATAGATTTGGAGTACGCGGCTAAAAAGAATATTGCGGTCACGAATGTAAAGAGCTATTCGACGGAGTCGGTTGTGCAGCATACCTTTGCGCTGTTTTTCTATGTATATGAAAAACTTAGACATTATGATGATTTTGTGAAGCAGGGAAAATACTGTGACTACGGCTGCTTTACATATTTTGGCGAGAGGTTCTTGGAGTTGTCGGGAAAGACATGGGGAATAGTAGGTCTTGGCGAGATTGGCAGGCGTGTTGCTGACGTTGCAAAGGCGTTTGGCTGTCATGTGGTATATTACTCAACCTCCGGGAAGAACAGCAATCCAGACTATGAGAGGGTTGATTTTGATGAGCTTCTAAGAAAATCTGACGTTATATCAATACATGCACCGTTAAATGACAGCACAAAAAATCTTATGAACAGGGAAGCGTTCGAGAAGATGAAGCCGACATCCGTGCTTATAAATGTGGGACGAGGCCCGATTGTGAACGAGGCAGACCTTCTGTGGGCGCTTGATGAGAACCGGATAGCCGGCGCGGGGCTGGATGTCATATCGGAGGAGCCTATGAGAAAGGACAACCCGCTTTTCGGATATCAGGACAGCAACCGGCTTATAATTACGCCGCATATAGCGTGGGCTACCAATGAGGCGAGGCAGAGGCTTGTGGATGAGGCGTACCTAAATCTTGAGGCTTTTATCAATGGGGAAAAGAGAAACAGAGTATAACGACATTGTAAAGGACATTGTCGAGTGAACAGATAGGTGGATGCGTCTGCATATATTTGTAAAGAAGTATATATAAAAAGTAAAGAAATGAGGATAAAATGGGAAAGATAACTATTCTTGAGGAGACCACTAAAAATCCAATCAGTCTTATGGGAAAGCGCGCGGGTGTGTGCTGGGGAGCTGATATCACGGATGAAGTAAAGAATTATAAGAGAGGACTCGACTGTCTGATATCGGGACATGGACGTGTGATGGAGTACGTCAATGTGGAGATGGTTATTGACGGATATTCTGCCAGAGTTATCCGCGAGTGGTACACACATCTTGGCGGTGCGCCTACCAGATTGCAGGCGAGCACAAGATATATCAATTATGAGAACTTTTCCTATGTTGTTCCGCCAAAGATTGCGACAAACGAGGAAGCGGCGGAAAAATATAATGCCATGATGAAGTCGATTACAGAGACGTGCAGCTATCTTGAGAAGGAATGCGGTATTCCGAGGGAGGACGCGGCGATGCTTCTTCCGCTTGGCATGGAGACAAAGATAGTGGACAAGAGAAATCTTAGAAATCTTGTGGATATGAGTGGTCAGAGAATGTGTACAAGAGCATACTGGGAGTACAGACAGATGTTCAACGACATCGCAAAGGCATTGTCCGAGGTGTCAGAGGAGTGGAAGTACATAGTTGACAACTACTTCAAGCCTAAGTGTGACAAGGTTGGCTACTGTACAGAGAAAAAGTCATGCGGAAGGATGCCAAAAAAGAACTTGTAAATTTTTAGGGTTGTTTTGTTGGTATAACATAAAATGGGGCGAACATGAGAAAAAAATACAGTAATTATATAATGTTAGCCGGGGCAATTCTTGGAGTGTGTGCGCTTGTGGGATGTTCCGGGAGGAAAGCCGCGTCGGATGGGGGTTCGAATGTGGTGACAGACGCAGTGTATCAGAATGAGAGTGGTACACAGGGCATATCAGGTACACAGGAAGCTGCTAAAAATGATGAGCAGGGCGGCAGTGGGGAGGTACAGACCGATGATGCGGACTTGAACCTTGAAAATAAAGTGGTTATGCCATTGACTGATCTTGTATCTGATGAGCTTTACAGCGTGGCAGACCAGTGGCCAAGCTGCGATGACACGGCTCTTGCGGCGGTTATGAGAAAGGCAAAAGACGGCGAGAAGGTGGTTATAGCCTGCATAGGGGGTTCAATAACACAGGGGACAATCTCAAATGGCAGCAGTGACTCCTCGCTCTCGTTTAAGAAGTCCTACGCTGATATATTTTTTGAGTGGTGGAAGGACACTTTTCCTAATGCAGAATTTGAGTTTGTGAACGCGGGCATCGGCGGAACGGACTCATATCTTGGCGTGCATCGTGTGCAAAAGGATGTGCTAGACTATGAGCCCGACCTTGTGCTTGTGGAATTTTCGGTGAATGATGAGGACTCACTTTTTTATAAAAAGACTTATGACAATCTTGTGAGAAAAATACTTCTGTCCGAGACGCATCCTGCTGTCATGCTTTTGTATATGGGGCAGACAAACGGGGCTACGGCGCAGGGAAATCATGTGTTTGTGGGGTTTAACTATAAGCTTCCGATGTTAAGCTACGCTAGTCTCATAAATGATATGATGGAGCAGAATATATACAGCGCAAAACAGCTTTCAGGTGACGAGGTGCACCCTTCGGCGCTTGGACATGCCATAACAGGCGAGATATTGTGGAAGTATCTAAACAATGTCTATCAGGATATGGACAGCTTTGGCGAGCCACAGGAATTTGATATGGCGGCGGTTATGAAGGAGAGTTATATCAACGCCGGTATCGTGGACTCGTCGGACGCGGATGTTGTAAGCGCGGGCGATTTTGAGAAGAAGCGCGTGTGCACGCAGTTTCCGTATGGCTGGGAGTGCAGTGAGGGCGAGGGAAATCTCCAGATAAGGTCAACCTTTCAAAATCTTGGCATACTCTACTATGCAACCATTGACGGAAAAAGCGGGCAGTTTGATATATTCATAGACGGCGAGCCTGTCGGAACGATTGATGCTGATTTTTCGGGAGGATGGGGAAATGCCATAAAGGCAAATCAGGTGTATACATCTGATGTGCCGGCGGAGCATATCATCACAATAAAAAAATCACCTGAGTCGACAGGTGACTTGTTTGAGCTTTTGGGGCTTTTGGTGTCATAATTATATAACTTTGAGAAGTTTGGGTGATGCAACAGCGCGAACAGATTTGACTATTGATAATCACTGGTAGTTTTTGCTGACCTCTCGAAATGAGCGATATTCCTCTCTGTATACCTGAGGTGTGACACCGAACTTATCCTTAAACTGGTTGATAAAATGTGTTGCGTTTGGTATGCCGACGGCGGTACCAATTGCACCGACTGAAAGGTCTGTGCTCTCAATGAGGGCGCGGGCCTTTTCTATTCGGGTATTGTTTAAAAATTTTAAGGGAGTCATACCGACAAACTGCGAAAATTCCCTTGCCATGCGGTAGCGGTTTACATTAAATCGGACTGCAAGCTCATCCATCGAAAAATCGGCTTCACATTTGTTGATAAACAGTGAGCGAAGCTCCTCAATGTAAGCCGGGGCTGCCTTTGGCGTGCCGGCTGGTATATACAGCATGGAGATAAGGTCGGACAGGAGATTTGTGAGCAGCTTGTTGGTTAAAAATGCGTGGTGCGGTGTTATAACTGCGCCGAGTGCCATCGTCTCCGCAAAATGGCACTCGGCAATGGAATTGGCAGGTATGCGAAACAGAGGAAATATTATTTTACATATCTCTTCATAGTAGGTGATGACGGAATTTCCGTTAAAAAACAGCATGTCGACATTCCACTCATCGGTGAGCGCCCTCATCTGTATAAAGTCGGAGCAGTCCCACAGCAACATGTCGCCGCACTCCAAGGTGCGGCTGTCGCCTGAGACCTCCACAAGACCCTGGCCGGAGTGGGTATACAGGAGCATATACCCGTCAAGGTCGCTGAATGAATACTGTTCCATCTGGCGGAGCGTGCGCCTGCCGCTCGCGCAGATGTAGAACAGATTTTCCTGAATTTCCGGGAGCGAGTCGTGTATGTCCGGGAGAAAGTCCGCTATATTTCCATGTGGATTTTTTCGTATTGCCTCATCAAGCTGTGAGGTGAATAATTCTGTTACCTGCATTCTTTTCTCCTAAAAAATTCTCAAATCTAATTAAAAAACAAAATGCGCATTCTCACACTGTTCCATCTCAGCCACAGCGCGCAGTATCTCGCCCACGCTCCAAGCCTGAGCAAAGCAGCCGCGGGATATTGTCGGGCATTTTCCGTCATAAATCTCTGCAAACTGTCCAAGGCAGCCTTCATACAGCCAGCCATCGAGTGCGTTAAAAGCTGCCTTTAAATGCTCAAGTATGACCGCTTTTTCATTGGCAGTGCATGAAGCAGATGATAGCTGACGTATTCTGCCGCGAAGGTATGCGCCAAGAGGGAAAGTCCAGACAGTTCCCTGATGGTATGCCCTGTCGCGGTGCTGCATATCTCCGATATAGACAGGGGAGAAATTAGGGTCATCCATGTCAAGCGTTCTAAGACCTATTGTGGTGTACAGCTTTTCTTTCACTGTGTCCAAAATCTGTTTTGCCATTGCGCTGTCAGGCATTGTAAAAGGCATTGTGAGCGTCCACACCTGATTGCAGCGTATCTGCTTTTCCTCGTATGTTCCGTTTAAAACATCCTTTAGACATCCCATATCCTTGTCATAAAATTTTTCAAGAAAAGCTTTCTTTGTCTTCTTCGCCATGGCGGCATACTTATGTGCAAGTTCATCTTTGCCAAGACTATGGGCGAATATTTCCATTGCGCAAAGAGCGCTGTACCAGTAGGCGTTTATCTCGACAGGTTTGCCATGTCTTGGCGTTGGCAGAAAATTGTCCACGCGCACATCCATCCATGTGAGCTGTTCAAAATCGTCACCAGCCATGATAAGACCATCTGTGTCACATTTGATATGGAAATCGGTGCCGTTCTCGTAGGCATCCATGATATTTTTCATCGGCGCAAAACATTCCTGCAAGAAGTCGTTGTCACCGGATGCTTGGATGTACTCATAAACCGCATTTACAAAGAGAAGAGGTGCGTCCGCCGAGTTGTACATAGGGGTTTGGCCGCCCTCAGGGAAGAGATTTGGCAAAAGCCCGTTTTTCTCATATTTTGCAAAGGTTTTTAGAATGCTTTTGCAGTCAGAAAAACGCTTGGCGGCGAGGGTTGTTCCGCCAAGGGCAATCATTGTGTCGCGCCCCCAGTCCTCAAAGAACGGATATCCGGCGATGATGGTTTTGCCGCCTGTGGATTCACGGTTGACAATATATGCGTCAGCGCTCACCGCAAGCTGTTTTCCGAGCTCACTTTTAAGCCCTGACAATTCGATTATATTTGCAATTCTCTCCTTCTCAGTGGCTACAGCGCTGTTAAATGTGTCTGTGATACCACATTGTATGCGGGAAAGTATATCTTCCGGGTCGCACATGCTGTAAAGTACAACACATTCAAATTCCGGCGCAGAGCTGTGCTTTTTAAGGCGGTGGTTTATTGCGTATGAGCCGGTGTCATCCCTTCCGTCGCGGGTGTCGAGAGCCCAGCGCATGGAATAGATTTCATTTTCGGTGAGAGGTTCAGTCTCCATGTTGGAGGCGCACACAACTTTCAGGTCGTTTCCTTCTATAATAAATATATTGCTGTCATAAGCAGTATTTTCTTGGGAAGCCTCATGTGCCGATTGCTTTGCCAAATATCTATCAACAGAGAATACGGCATCCGCTGTGAGTGCGGTATTTTTAGGTGTAAATCGAAGAAGCGGTGTCAGCACAAGCTCCACATCGTGGCAGTCGGGATTAAAAATGTGGTAGTCAAGCATGACTGTATTTTCCCCGTGAACCATGACGGTGCGAAGTTCAAGATGAACGTTTTTGACACAGAAGGTCATTGAGAGCATATTGCTGTCAAAGCTCACATTTTCTATGTACTTGAAATTATTTTCGCATGTGCCGTCCGCCATGCGCTGTGTGTTCATTCTGTGCGGTACGCCGTCAATCACCAAATCTATGAGAAGATTTGTAATCATGTTGTAGCGCACATTTGGAGCTTTCACGGCAGCCATAAAAATGGCGTGGTCATTTCGTGATGTTCCCGCGGCAAGGTCAAGGCAGGAGTAACCGCCAAGTCCGTTGGTTATGAGGAAACATCCGCCCTCCGCGGCATCAATATCTGTAAAATGAGAACTGTCAAATAAAAATTTCATATTAATCCTCCATATAACTGCTTTGCAGTGGCTCAATAGTAATAAAACACTTTTTTAACTTTGGCATCATAAAAATATTATATTAGAAAACGCATTCACATTCAAGCCATTGTACAAAAGTATGTTAAAAAAATAACTGTTAATTTTGTTAGCTAACAAAATTAACTATATTTTTTACACTGAAATGACATATTCGTTGGTATATTGACATAAATATTAATAAAAATGACATGCACATTAGAAAAAATGCACAAATAAATCAAAAATATATGATAAAAATCAAAAAATAATGATGACTTTGCATTGACTATGGGCTATACTAAGGTTACTTAAAAAATATATTTGTTAAGTAACTAAAACAAATCTGTGTGAAAAACAAATATAGAAAACGTGTGGTTTTGCAAAGAAATATGGAAGGATTACCTTATGGCAGGAAAAAATATGAAAGCGCGGCACATCGGGGCGGCAATCGCGGCGGTTGCCATGGCAGGCGTTATCACGGGCTGTAACAGTGCTGTGTCAGGCGACGGAAATGTGGAAACGGAACAGTCACAGGCAGTCAGTGAGAGCACAATGGAGGCGACGCAGGAATATATTCCTGAGATTGCGGGGATATATGAGGCTGAGGACGCTGCATTTAAGGGGAATGTAAAGGCAGATAAGGAGAAGCCGGGTTACAGCGGGACAGGGTATGTGGCAGGTTTTTCGTCGGATGATGATGCGTGTGAATTTGATATTGATATAAAGGAAGATGGCTTTTACGATTTGGTGTTCACCACGGCGAGCAACGGGGGACACAAGGAAAATTATGTGTATGTCGACGGGCAGAGCATGGGAAATCTGGTGTCGGAGGAGAGCACATTTTCCGACACGGCGATAAACCGTGTGTATCTTGAGAAGGGAACACATGAGGTTACAGTACAGAAATATTGGGGGTGGATTTGCTTGGATAAGCTTACGGTTTGCACATCACAGCCGATTGATAAGAATATTTATAAGGTTTCGGCACAGCTTGTAAACAAGAATGCCACCGACAGCGCAAAGAGACTTATGAGCTATATGACAGATATATATGGAGAGAAAATTCTCTCCGGTCAGTACTGCGATACGGGTCAGTTTGGAAAGGAAGTCACGGTTGTCAACAAGGTGACTGGAAAATATCCGGCAGTGCTTGGGCTTGATTTTATCGAGTATTCGCCGTCGAGGGTTGAGAACGGAAGCACATCAAAGGCTACGGAGTATGCCAAGAGCTTTTGGGAGAACGGCGGAATAGTAACTTTTTGCTGGCACTGGAATGCGCCGAGCAAATATCTTACTGGTGAGTGGTGGTCAGGATTTAGAACGGAGTCGACAAACATCGACCTCGCCAAGATTATGAACGGTGAGGACGAGGAAGGCTACGAACTGTTGATGAAGGATATAGACACTATAGCACAGCAGCTTCTAATTTTGCAGGAGGCGGACGTGCCAATACTGTGGAGACCGCTTCACGAGGCGGCAGGTGGATGGTTCTGGTGGGGTGCATCGGGGCCGGAGGCTTACAAGAAGCTCTACATATTGTTGCACGACAAGCTGACCAATGAGTACGGCATCAACAATCTTATATGGCTGTGGAACGGACAAGACGCGGATTGGTATCCGGGCGATGAGTATGTGGACATAATCGGCGAGGACATATATCCGGGAGAGCATGTTTACACATCGCAGGTCAACAAGTTTTTGGAGGCTGCCAACTACACAAAGGGCAAGATGGTTGTGATGTCGGAAAACGGATGCGTGTTCGACCCTGAGCTTGCAAAGAGGGACGGAGCCATGTGGGGGCTGTTCTGTACATGGGGAACGGAGTTCGTTGCAAAGAGCACATCGATATATTCGTACAGCGAGCAGTATACGGAGAAGGATATGCTAAAGAAGGCTTATGACAGCGAGTTGGTAATTACTCTCGATGAGCTTCCGGACTTAAAGGAGTACCCTATTAAGTAGATAATTTAAAAAAAATTGCACAACTGTTCAGTGAAAAATGACATTGATTATTTACTTAAAAAGGGGGGCTGCAAGTTGAGAGATATTGAAAACAAAAAGCGCATAACCATAAAGGACATATTTGGCGGTAAGTTGTTTTCATGGGATGGGCGTTTCATGGAGCTTATGAATAGGTTCGGGGAGCTTGTGATGCTTAGCGTTGTGTTTCTTATATGCTGTGTGCCGGTTGTGACGATTGGCCCGGCTGTGACTTCTCTTTATTACGCGGTGATTAAGAGCGTGAGAAGGGGGAGAGGAACACCGATTTTTGAGTTCTTTGCATCTATGAAGAGGACGCTTTTAAAGGGGATAATAATTACACTTGAGATTATTGCAGTGGGGGCTGCTCTATACATAGGATACAGACAGGCTGTCGCGATGAATGAGGCGGCAGCGGCGGGAATGTCCACACATGACGGGAAAGTATTTGCCACGGTGTATGTGATACTCGGGGTGCTGCTTATGGCACTTAGCGTATATATTTTTCCTATATTGTCAAGGTTCACTATGAGGACGGTTGACATGTGGAAGCTTGCATTTGTCATGGGAATAAGATATATACCGGTGACCGCGGCGGTTATTGCCGGGACGGCGGTTCTTATATGGTTACAGATATATGTTTTTCCGATACCGTGCATCGCGTTTGTGCCGGGGTGCTGGTGCTTTGTTGTGACATTTATGATGGAGAAGGTATTGTTGCACTATATGCCAAAGCCAAAGAATGGCGAGGACGCATGGTACTATAACAGTAATGAAGGTAAAGCGTGAATTTAGCTTTACGGAAAGGAAAAGGGATGAAGCAGACTACCAAAAAAAGGGTTACATCAGTGCTTGCCGTCGCGATGACACTGCTCCTTGCATTTCCGCTCGGCTCGGCAAAAGTTGAGGCGAGAACGGAGCTTGAGATGGATGACTACGATGATATCGTGAGTACATATTCGGTTGATGACTCGGTGCTTGATTATAAGGATTATGTGAATAATTTCAGTGCAGTTTACCCGGATACATCGATAACAGTCGGGGCGGATGGCTGCGTGAGGTACGATGAGAACGACGAGGAGACCAATCCGGTAATCTACAAGGATTATGAGGGAATGAGCGGTGACAGCCTTTACACAAGTGAAAATTCTCTTATAGAGTTCGAGGTTGATGTGAAGGAGGAGGGCTTTTACAATATGTCGCTTGAGTATTTCCCGGTGGAGGGCAAGAACTCAGCGATAGAGAGAAGCGTGTTTGTCGACGGAGAGCTTCCTTATTCGGAGCTTGCCATGGTGACATTTTACAGAATATGGGAGTACGATGTCACAAGCTATACGGCTTCTAACGGCTCAACGGCATACAACTGGGAGAAGGACAATCAGGGAAATGACTGCAAGCCGAGCATGAAGGAGAAACCGGAGTGGGTGAGCGAGTACATGTATGACAGCGACGGATATGTGACATCTCCATTGTCCGTATATCTGACAAAAGGAAAGCACACGATAACTCTCCTCTCGATGAGAGAGCCGATGGTTATCCATTCGCTTACACTCAGCAACGCGTCCGACAAGCCTGCTTATGCGCAGGTAAAGAGTGGGAAAGACGCGGCTGGAGCTAAGAACACAAGCGGAAAGCTGATAACGATAGAGGGCGAAAATCCGACAAGGACATCCTCACAGATGCTCTACCCGATACAGGACCAGTCATCACCGTCGGTATCGCCGTCGAGCACGAAGATGCTTTTGAACAACACAATCGGAGGAAATTCATGGAGACTGGTTGGACAGTGGGTTGAATGGGATTTCGATGTGGACGAGACGGGATACTACAATATATCACTTTATGATTGTCAAAATTTTGTCAGAGGCATATATGTCTCAAGAAAGATAACAATAGACGGTGAGGTTCCTTTTAAGGAGCTTGAGGCATACGGCTTTAAGTATGACCAGAGCTGGAGGGATGACGTTTTGGAGGATGAGGGAGGAACACCTTATTCCTTCTATCTTGAGGCGGGACACCACACAATAAGGATGGAGGTTGTTCTTGGTGATTTCTCACAGATTATAAGTGAGGTTGAGGACTGTGTAAAGCAGTTAAACTCAATATACCGTGAGGTTATAAGGGTTACGGGAGTTTCACCTGATACCTACAGAGATTACCAGATTGAGAGAACGCTTCCGGGACTTCACGATGAGCTTGTGGCAGTCAGGGCACAGCTTGACGGCGCGATAACACAGCTTCGCGCACTCACCGGAAAGAAGTCCGATAAGGAGACGGTGCTTCTCACCATGAGAGACCAGCTCGACGATTTGATAAAGGATGGAGACTATTTTGTGAGGGTTATCGGAACCTTCAAGATAAATGTCAGAGCCTGCGGAAACTGGGTAACACAGGTTATAGACCAGCCGCTTGCGATAGACAGAATTAATATCTATTCTCCGGATGTTAAGCCTACATATGAGAACACCTCATTTTTCAGCAAGGCGGGTTATGAGTTCAGCAGACTTTTCTACTCCTTCGTGATTGATTACAACCAGATTGGAAATGTTGCGGAGGACGGTGACGACAGCCCGACGATAACACTTTGGATTGGTTCCGGTCGTGACCAGGCAAATGTAATAAAGTCTATGATTGATGAGAGCTTCACAAACGAGTACGGCGTAAATGTAAATGTACAGCTCGTGGATATGTCCACACTTTTGAGGGCGGAGCTTGCGGGTGAAGGCCCTGACGTGGCTATACAGGTTGCAAACACATCGGGAATTGCGGGAGCTGTGCTTAACACAGGAAATGACACACCGGTAAACTACGGTATAAGAAATGCCGTTTTAGATTTAAGTCAGTTCTCAGACCTTGACGATGTGCTTGAGAGGTTCCCGGATGCGGCTGTTACGGCGTTCTCATTTGGAGATGCGACATACGCGCTTCCTGAGACAATAACATTCCCGGTAATGTTCTACAGAAAGGATATACTTGCAGAGTTAGGGCTTGATATTCCGGAAACATGGGATGATGTTAAGGTTGCGATGACGGTGCTTGCAAAGAACCAGATGGAGTTTGGAATGTTGCCGAGCGAGCAGATATTTGCGATGCTTCTATACCAGAATGGTGGAGAGTACTATGCGCAGGATGGAAGCAAATCGCTTCTCGACTCGGATATAGCGGTAAACACATTTAAGGAATACTGTGAGTACTACACGGATTTCAAGCTTGACAAGGAGACAAGTGTTGAGGAGCGTTTCCGTACAGGTGAGTGTCCAATAATAATAGCCGACTACACAACATACAACAATCTTGTAGTATCTGCCCCTGATATCGCGGGACTTTGGGACTTCGTTCCGGTTCCGGGAACAAAAAAGGATGACGGCAGCATAGACAGAAGCACAGGCTGTACAGGTCTTGCGAGCATTATAATGGCGGACACTGATTATCCTGATGCATGCTGGCAGTTCCTAAAGTGGTGGACGAGCGCGGATGTGCAGACCCAGTACGGAAGAGAGATGGAGAGTCTTATGGGTTCGGCAGCACGAGTTCCTACAGCGAACCTTGAAGCCTTTGCAAACATGCCTTGGCCTATGGATGACTATGAGGCTCTTGTTGAGGCTTTCGGGTATGTGAAGGGAATCCCACAGGTTCCGGGCGGATACTACTCATGGCGTAACGTAAACAATGCCTTCTACACGGTGACAACCGAGACGGATACGGCTTCACCTAGGGAGGAACTTATGGATAAGGTAATCTACATCAATGCGGAGATTAATTACAAGCGGCAGGAGCTTGGACTTCCGGTTGATGTTGAGGAATAGGAAAGGGGGAAGATTATGGCACACAGTACAGCAAAAACGGTATCAACCGATGAACTGGCGTATAAGCAGAGAAAGCTTAGTTACAGGCTTAAAAAGAGCAGAGTTTCATACGCTATGATGGCACCGTACTTTATATTATTTTTCCTCTTTACGGTACTTCCGGTTGTGATATCCATAGCATTCAGTTTTACATATTTTAATATGCTTGAGCCGCCTAAATTTGTGGGCTGGAAAAACTACATAAAGCTTTTTCTTGAGGATGATATTTTCCTGATATCACTCAAAAACACACTTATCTTTGCGGTTGTAACAGGACCTATAAGCTACATATTATGTCTTTTGTTCGCATGGATAATCAATGAGTTTTCGGGAAAGGTGAGGGCATTTCTCACACTCATCTTCTACGCGCCTAGTATCTGCGGTAACGCCTACATGGTATGGAATTTAATACTCACAGGCGACAGATACGGATACTTAAACGGTATACTTTTAAAGCTTGGAATTATCGACGAGGCAATCCTTTGGATGAAGACAGAAAAGTATGTGCTTCCGGTGCTCATAGTGGTTCAGCTGTGGCTGTCACTTGGAACAGGTTTCCTATCATTCATAGCAGGACTTCAGACGGTTGACAAGAGCCTATATGAGGCGGCAGCTCTGGACGGAGTTAAGAACCGCTGGCAGGAGCTTTGGTATGTGACACTTCCTTCGATGAAGCCTCAGCTCATGTTCGGTGCGGTTATGCAGATAACACAGTCCTTTGCGGTGGCTGATATATCAATACAGCTCGCAGGAAACCCTTCCGTAAACTACGCAGGAGCGACTGTGGTGACACATCTTCTCGACTACGGTTCGGGAGGACGAATGGAAATGGGTTATGCGTCGGCGATAGCGACGGTGCTCTTCCTTCTCATGATTGGAACCAATAAACTTGTACAGCGCATGTTAAGGAGGGTTGGCCAATGAGTAAGGAAAATAAGACAAAAAAGAAATTGTTTAAGAGAAAGCCAAGAGAGAAAAAGCTCAACCGCTCCATGGCGGGAAATACACTGCTGTTCGTGATAATGTTTATATGCGGTGTGTTCATGGCACTTCCTCTTGTAATGATTATCAACAATGCGCTAAAGCCGCTCGACGAGATTTACCAGTTCCCGCCTAAGATTTTTGTGAGGAACCCTACACTCGAGAATTTCTCAGACCTGTTCGTGCTTATGAACAGCTCATGGGTGCCGTTCTCAAGATATATACTCAACACAATCATCATAACCGGCGGCGGTATGATAGGGCATGTGCTCTGTGCTTCGCTCGCAGCGTACCCGCTTGCAAAGCACAATTTTCCGGGAAAGAAGATACTCTTTAACATGGTAGTGCTCTCCATGATGTTCTCATGGACGGTAACACAGATACCTCAGTATCTAATCATAAGCTGGCTGCACATCAACAACACTTATGCGGCTCTTATACTTCCGGCATGCTCCTTTGGTATGGGACTTTACCTTATGAAGCAGTTCATGGAGCAGCTTCCAGACTCACTTATGGAGTCGGCAAGACTTGACGGCGCGACGGAGTGGAGAGTGTTCTGGTCTATAGTAATGCCTAACGTAAAGCCGGCATGGCTTACACTTGCGATATTCCAGTTCCAGCAGATGTGGGGCAACACGGGAAGCTTATTTTTGAGAAACGAGGAGCTTAAACCTTTACAGTACGCATTGCAGCAGATTACAGCAGGCGGTACGGCAAGAGCCGGAGCCGCGGCGGCAGTTACATTTATTATAGCGGCAGTACCGATTATATTCTTCCTTATTTGTCAGAGCAATGTCCTTGAGACAATGACAACATCTGGAATGAAGGACTGATAGGAGGGTGAGCATGAGAAAAAATTTTTTACACAGACTTAGCAAGCTCACAGCCGTTCTTTCAGTATTCGTGCTGGTGGGTATGAGCTTTACGGTGAGGGTGGCGGCTTCGGATGAACCGTATGACACCTACAACTATGATGACAGGGAGGATTTAACCTATACTCCGTCCGCGTATGAGCCGATACGCTCTATCGCGGGAAACAGTCTCACCTACAAGGGAGAGAATATAGGAAACTTTGTGACACCTCAGGATATATGTTATTCCGATGACGGAAATCTCTATCTTGCGGACACGGGAAACAACCGTATTGTCGTTCTGGACAATGGAATGACGGAGGTTGTAAATATAATTGACAGCTTTGACAACAACGGGGTTAAGGACAGCTTTAAGGCACCTTACGGGGTGTGCATATCGGAGAATGGTCAGCTCTACATTGCGGACTCACAAAATCACAGAATAGTGGTTCTTGAAAAGGACGGAACTCTTGTGAGAATAGTGCAAAATCCGGTGTCACAGTCGCTGGATGCGGGCTATGTGTTCGTGCCTTTGAAGGTCACGGTTGACTATGCGGACAGAATATACTGTATCGCGCAGAACATGTTCGAGGGAATCATGGTTTTTGAGACAAACGGCGAGTTCTCAGGGTTCTTTGGAACAATCGATGTAAAGATTACTCTCTGGGAGAAGTTCTGGAAGAGGATAGCAACCAAGGAGGAGCGTTCAAAGCAGCAGCTCTACATTCCGACAGAGTTCACCGGAATTGATGTAGATGCGGACGGCTTCATATATGCGACCAACATTGACTCCGAGGGTGTTCAGGCAGTCAGAAGACTTAATCCTCGAGGCGAGGATGTAATAAAGAAGGGCGATAACGCAAATGTAGGCGGCGATTTGGCGATAAATGGTCAGTCACAGTACGCAGGAGCTTCACAGATAACGGACGTTGTGTACAGGGACAAGGGAATATACACACTTCTTGACAGAAAGAGAGGAAGAATATTCACTTACGACCACGAGGGAAATCTTCTCTACATCTTTGGCGGACTTGGAACACAGCTTGGAACATTTAACACACCTGTTGCGATAGAGGCATCCGGCGACAAGCTGGTGGTGCTTGACGCGTACAGGGCAGAGCTTACGGTGTTTCATGCAACCGAGTATGGTGCGCTCATAAATGAGGCGATTGCGTTAAGATATGACGGCGATGAGACGCTCGCGGTTGAGAAGTGGAGAGAGGTTTTAAGGCTTGATGAGAACAACGAGCTTGCCAACACCGGAATAGGAAAGGCTTATCTGACAGCGGGAGACAACAAGAGCGCGATGAAGTACTTAAAGCTTGGAATGGACGCGGATTATTACTCGATAGCATTCAGGCGTTACCGAAATCAATTGCTTGCGGATAATCTAAACTACATCCTAACGGGAGCGGCGGTTGTCATAATTGCGATTGTTGTGTTTGTCAGAGTGAGAGATAAGAAGCATGGTAAGGGAGGCGAGAAGGCTTGAAGGAATTATTTTCCAAGGAAAAATGGAGCTACTTCGGATACACGCTGACGCATCCTATGGACGGCTTTTACTGGATACGCCACAAGGAATATGGAAGTGTTCCGATAGCGATACTTATGGTCATACTCTTTTCAATAAGCTTCTCGCTTAACAGACTGTATGCGAGTTTTGTTGTAAATGAGACAGACCCAAGAAGCGTCAACAGCCTGACAGAGCTTGCAGGTGTGCTTGTTCTTTTCCTGCTTGTGTGTGTCGGCAACTGGTCAATCACCTGTCTTATGGACGGTGAGGGACGTTTTAAGGATATTATTATTGCAGTGGGATATGGAATTACGCCGGCGACGATCGGCTATGTGATTGCCACTCTTTTGAGCAGGGTTATAGCGGACAATGAGCAGGCATTTTACGGACTTGTGATTGCAGTAGGTATCGCCTATGCGGTGATACTGGTGCTCATGGGAATTATGCAGGTTCACAATTATACGCTCGGAAAAACGCTTATAACATTGTTTCTCACATTTGTGGCAGTGCTTATAATAATTTTCCTCGCATTGCTGTTGTTTAATCTGGTAAGTCAGGTAATTACATTTTTCAAGAGTATTTACCTTGAACTGATATTCCGATGAAAGGAAGGTAAGGGCTGTGAAGGATAAAAATAAAAAAGCTAAAAGAAAACTAGGGCTCTTACAGAAAATACTTCTCGGAGTATTGGGGGTGGTGGTGCTTGTGGCAATTAGCTTGTTTGCCTACTACATGTTCCACTACTATCTGTATGACGATTACAAACAGTATTTAAAAGGCTATGAGACAGAGACGGGAACAGATTTCCATGCATTGAAGGACTCCTCAAAGGATGTGGACGGAATGGAGCTTGTGGCAGAGAACGACACTTTAAAGCTCTACGCTTCACTTGACAGCGGTAACGTGGCTGTGTATGACAAGAGAAGCGGCGTTACAACCTACAGCAATCCTGTGGATGCCGACGACGACCCGATTGCAAACAATACCAACAAGAATTACTTAAAATCACAGTTTGTAATCAACTATTACAACGCATCAAAGGCGATGGGAACATACGACTCGTACAGCATGGCTGTTGAGAAGGGACAGATTTCGGCACAGTCGATAGACAACGGTGTGAGATTTATATATAATCTCGGCGATTTCTCGACGAACACCACAGGAATAGTTCCACTGTATCTGACACAGGAAAAGCTTGATGAAATCTGTGGACTCCTCGATGATATGGGCGTTACAAACATGAAGCGCTACTACTCATCGGAGGATGCAGCAACAGGAATGTTGGTTCTTAACGGCGTGGCACAAAAGAATGTAAAGACAATAAAGAAGATTACAGGATATCTTGAGACAGCGGGCTTTACCGAGGCTGACTACGAGGAGCAGATGGAGCTTGCGGGAGTTGACGTTGCAGTTCCTCTATCATTTACGATAGCACTTGAGTACAGGCTTTCAGATGACAACCTTGAGGTGAGCATTCCTTCCTCAATGATTGAGGAGAATGGAGGCGGAAGTCTCTACAGAATAAGACTTTTGGGATATTTTGGTGCGGCGGGAGCTGACGAGGACGGATATCTGGTTGTCCCTAACGGCTCAGGCTCACTCATATATTTCAACAACGGAAAGAGCAGTGTGGAGAACTACTCACAGTACATATACGATATCGACCCGCTTGCGGCGGATTACACATTGCTTGAGAATACCAAAAAGGTGAGACTTCCGATTTGCGGAATATGCAAGGAAAATTCAGACATACTCATGTCGGTTGAGGATGGAGCGACAACGGCTTTCTTCACCGCGGCGGTTGCGGGCAGCAACACAAGTTACAATTACGTCAACACAACATTTGTTGTGAGAGGCTATGACCTTTTGTCAATGTTTGGAACGACGGGAAATGAGGCAGACCTTCCGCTTCTTGAGAATGACATGTATGACATCAATTACAAGGTTAGATACACTTTCCTCGATGATGAGCACACAGGCTATTCCGGAATTGCCAACTACTACAGGGAGAGACTTGTAAAGGAGGGCGTGCTTACAAATAAGACAGCAGCAGGCGATATTCCTTTCTACTATGATATAATAGGTGGTGTGAAGGAGACTGCAAGCTTCGTTGGAGTACGTTACTTAAAGGTTATGGCGATGACCACATACGAGGAGGCAGCCGATATAGCGCTTGACCTAAAGGATAAGGGAATTGCATATCAGGTAATGAACTTGCAGGGCTGGAGCAACGGCGGCTACTACGCGGATGTGTATGACAAGATAACAGGTCTTTCAAAGCTCGGAGGAAAGAAAAATCTTGAGGCGCTCAATGATACGATGGAGAGCATCGGAGGAAGGCTGTATGTGGACGTTCCTTTCCAGAATGTCACAAATATAAGCAAGCGCTACAACGGTTCATTTGAAACCGCACGTTACTACGGCGCAGGTTATGTGGCAAGATTTGGAGCACACAACCCGGCTAACCTTAGAATAACCTCATCACTTGGATACGACGAGAATATATATGACCTTATTTCTCCTAAATATCTGCAAAGATATGTGGACGCATTTATAAAGAAGTTTGATAAGCTTGATGTGGGCGGTGTAGGACTCAGGGACTTGGGTGATGAAGTTCACTCAGACAAGAAGAGAACGGAGTTTATAAACAGGGAGGAAGCACTTGATATCGTTAAGGCACAGCTTGAGAAACTTGCAGGAATGGGAAAGAGTGTTCTCATAAACGGCGGAAACGATTACAGCTTTGGCTATGCTACAGATATCATCGATGCACCTATAAGCGACAATGAGTTCAGAATAATAGATGAGGAAATTCCTCTCTATGAGATGATTATTCACGGCTACATAGATTATGCCGGAGGTCAGTTAAATTACCATGACTCGGCTGACGATACGGAGATTACACTCAGAATGATTGAGTACGGTGCTTCTCCTAGATATGTGTTTACCAAGGAGAGCGCGAGCGAGATGAAGTACACGGCGCTCAACAAGTTCTACGCGACAAAGTATGACAACTGGTGCGACGAGGCTGTGAGTGTATATAATAAGGTCAACGACGTACTAAAATATGTGAGCGGCGAGACGGTTGTAAAGCATGAGATAAGAGACAGCGGTGTGAGAGCAGTCACCTACTCAAACGGGGTTGTCATCTATGTAAATTACACGGATTATGACGCTGTGGAGGATGGAATTACAGTTCCTGCACACGGATATCAGAGAGGAGGAAAATAATGAAGCAAAGACGTGGCTTATCACTTCTTCAGAAGAGAAATGTAAAGGGCTTTATGTTTATCCTCCCGTGGCTGATAGGTTTTATCATATTCTATGCGAGAAGCATGTTTATGACGGCACAGTTTTCGCTGTCGACCATGAGCACGTCGGCGGGAGGCGGCTACACACTTGAATGGGCTGGACTTAGCAATTATATCTACGCGTTCAGGGTACATGGAACCTTCAAGCAGGTTCTCACAACATCGATACTCAACATGTTAGTTGATGTACCGCTCATAACATTTTTCAGCTTGTTCATGGCGATACTTTTAAACCGCAAGTTCAAGGGAAGAACAATAGTAAGAGCAATATTTTTCCTGCCAATCATTATGAATGCGGGAGCGATAACATCGGCTATGGAGCTTGCAAGAACGATGATGTCTGGCGGTATATCGTCTGGAGCAAGCGAGATATCGGATGCGGCGGCATCAGGTGTAGATGTGGCATACTTTATCGAGTTGTTTAAAAATCTGGCAATGCCGGATAAGGTTCTCGACTACATAGTGGCGGCGGTTGCGCGAATTAACGATATCATATCGGCATCGGGAGTTCAGATAATCATATTCATAGCGGCGCTTCAATCAATACCCGGTTCAATGTATGAGGTTGCAAAGATTGAGGGTGCGACAGCGTATGAAACCTTCTGGAAGGTAACATTTCCGATGGTTATGCCGCATATAATAACAAATGTGGTCTACACGGTTGTTGATAACTTCGCTAAGAGCGATGTCGTTCAGCTGGCTTACGACACTTGTTTCAATGAAATTAACTATGGGCTCAGCTCCACGATGAGTCTTGTTTCAACGGTTATTGTATGTGTAATTCTCGTTCTGGTATGCGGATTTATACAGAAGAGAACCTTCTACTACAATTAAGGAAAGGAGAGACCGATATGCAGAAAATCAAGATGGATGCACAGACAAGAAACAGTGTGAGCGCAATGCAGCGCAATGTAAAAAAGGGCATTCTTGGTCTGGCACAGTTTGTGGTTATCGTAGGTATCTGCTATGTCATCGTGGCACCGATACTTGGAATACTGGTGAGCTCCTTTATGTCGGATGGCGATGCGTACAACCCAATGGTATATATGATACCAACATCACCTACGCTTCAAAAGTACAAGACAGTAATACAGCGTCTTGACTATTTCCCGACTATGGGCAGAGATTTACTTTACACATTGAGCCTTATGATTATACAGGTGTTCATCTGCTCCATGGTTGGCTACGGCTTTGCGAGATTTGATTTCCCTTTAAAGAAGCTGTTGTTTGCCTGCGTGGTGGTCATGATTGTCATTCCGACCAACACAATTATGCTTCCACTGTACATGACATTTAAGAACTTTAATCCATTAGGACTTGCCACTCTCATAAAGGGAAAGAGTATCAACCTTTTGGGAACGCCTGTGCCGATGTATCTGATGACGTTCTTAGGATGCGGTTTGCGCTCGGGTCTGTACATATATATCTTTAACCAGTTTTTCAGAGGACTGCCAAAGGAAATTGAGGAGGCAGCCTTCGTGGATGGCGCGGGAGTGTGGTACACATATTTCAGAATTATGCTCATGAACGCCATGCCGTCTGTCATCACTGTAGCAGTTTTCTCTATGGTATGGCAGTACAACGACACATTTTATGCGAAGTTATTTCTGATTAGCGAAAACATCGTAATCAGTAAGAAGATTTCATCCCTGACGGCAGTTATCGCCAACGAGGACAAAATCTTAGATACCACAATTCAGCAGTTGTACCTTGATGCAGGTATCATTCTGATTATGGTACCAATCGTGCTGATTTATGTTTTCCTTCAGAGATACTTTATAGAGGGTGTAGAAAGAAGCGGTATTGTAGGATAACCGCTCGCCACAAAAAAGGAGGAGAAGGCGTGAGACGTAACAAATTATTAGCCTGCCTTATGGCAGGAACAGTGGCAGTATCAGTTACTGCATGCAGTGGCAACGCGAACAGCGATGCAACGGCAGCTCCTACGACAACGGAGGCTGTCACGACAACGCAGCAGGAGTCACAGCAGGAGACTACAACACAGGCTCCGCAGGTGGAAAAATCCGATGCGAGTGTCGATTTTGAGGATGGTCAGATGGGATTTGTGAAGGCGTACAGCGCGCCGGCAAATGCCGCTGACGTGGAGATGAGCGTTGTTGATTTTGACGGAAGCAAGGCTCTTGAGGTAAAGAACCTCAACGGAAAAGTTCCTTTTGTGGGAATTGATGTGAGCAGCCTTTGTGGGGCATCTGTTGCTGATATCGCATCGGTGTCAATGAAAATCGGTGTCTCCTACGAGGACGGGAGCTTTAGTGCATGTGCCGGAAAGATAACGACATGGACAGGCGATGACCTTGTTCAGACAGGCTATGACTGGTCTGTATACATGGAGAGCAAAAATCCAAAGGTTGCCTCGGTTGATGTGTCGGCAGTTCCTTTCACGGCGGGGGCAAACAACATTATTGTATTGTCGCTTGAGACGGACAATGGTGTGGATGCGGGACATGGAAATGCGAGCCTGTATGTGGATGACATAACATTCTACGATAAATCGGGAAATGTCATCACCGCGGACAAGAGCGTTGCATTTGCTGAGCCTGCCGGATATTCAAGTAGCGGAAGAGATTCCTCCAACCTATTTGCTGTAAAAAATGCGGTTAATTTCGAGGGATTTGCGACAAGTGCGGATGCATGGGCGCAGTCGGGATTTGAGATGCCACAGGAGATAATCGATGCCCTTGTGCCGGGTTCGGTTGTCGAGATTGAGTACAAGTCAGAGACAGGAAATATGTGGATTGTAATGAATGAGGCTGAGGCGGGCTGGATGAGAGTGGGGCAGGCAGGAACAGATGACCCGGCATACCAGAACAATTCACACAATATTGCGCAGATTACATACGAGCAGCTTGCGGCGCTTTGCACTGACGATGTTAGCACATGGGGAAGTACAATGCAGTGTGAGTCCGACGGAGCATGGGAGGTATTCTCCGTAAAGGTTGGACAGCAGGCTAAGAATATGACGGTTGTAAACGCAGTTGACTTTGAGGGTTTTGAGACAAAGGCGGATGCGTGGGCACAGTCGGGATTTGAAATGCCACAGGAAGTTATTGATGCTCTTGTACCTGGTTCGGTTGTTGAGATTACATACAGCTCAGAGACAGGAAATATGTGGATTGTAATGAATGAAGCACAGGCGGGCTGGATGAGAGTAGGTCAGGCAGGAACGGATGACCCGGCATTGTGCGATGGACAGAAATGTTATATAACTTATGAGCAGCTTGCAGCACTCTGTACGGAGGATGTTAGCACATGGGGAAGCACAATGCAGTGTGAGTCTGATGGAGCTTGGGAGGTATACGGTGTAAGAGTTGGAACAGCGGCAGAGTTTGCACCAGTCAACAAGCTTGTACAATTTGAGGGCTTTGAAACGAGCGGTGACGCATGGGCACAGTCGGGCTTTGAGATGCCGCAGGAGATAATAGATGCACTTGTGCCGGGCTCTATAGTGACAGTGCAGTACTCATCCGAGACAGGAAACATGTGGCTTGTAATGAACGAGGCAGAGGCAGGCTGGATGAGAGTAGGTCAGGCAGGAACAGATGACCCGGCGCTTTGCAATGGAACCTATGCACAGATAACCTACGAGCAGCTCGCAGCACTCTGCACGGAGGATGTTAGCACATGGGGAAGCACAATGCAGTGTGAGTCCGATGGGGCATGGGAAGTATATGGTGTATGGGTAAGTACACCGGCAGTGTCCGCAGAATAAATGGGAGGATTAATCAATGAGAAAATTTTTTAAGAAAATTTGTGCGACAGGTCTTGCCGCATCGATGGTATTGTCAATGACAGCATGTAACAGTTCAGCAAATAGCGATGCAACAACAACTCAGGGAAATAACGAGACAACTCCTCAGGCAACCACAACCCAGAACCAGTCCGAGGAGACAAGTGCAAAACAGAACAATGCAACCCCAAGCGGCACGCCAAGACACATCACAATCGGAAGCTGGTGGGTTCAGTACTATGACAGCACACATACCTCAGTTGAGGATGACCCAAGCTATGCGGGTGACCTTGCGGCGGAGCTCAAGTTTGAGAATGTAAAGAAGATTGAGGATAAGTACAATGTGACCTTCGCGTGGGAGAACTTAACCTATGCCGGAACAAAGGAGTCAATCAACACCTCCGTTCTTGCGGGTTCACCTGACTGTGATATCTACCTTGTAGACCTTGGTATGGCTATCCCGGCGGCTATGAACGGACTTGCAACCGATTTAAAGACTGTTCTTCCTGCCGACGATGACCTCTTTACAACACAGAACAATATCAAATATCTTGACCTTGGCGATGGCAAGGCATGTATCTTAAAGAGAGTTGAGGCGCAGAGTACAGTCGAGTCGACATATCCTCTCGCATTTAACAAGCAGCTTCTTGAGGACAACAACCTTGAGGACCCTAGAGAGCTCTACAAGAGAGGCGAGTGGACATGGGATAAGTTCATCGAGTACTGTCAGGTTCTCACACAGGATACCAACGGTGACGGAACAATCAACCAGTACGGCTACGGCGGATTTGCTTTTGAGACATTTGAGCAGCTTATGCTTAGCAACGGCGGTTCAATCGCAGCCGGAACCACAGAGACACTATCAAGCGCACCTGTAGGTGAGGCTTTACAGATGGTTCAGGATATGTATATCACATACAATGTATGTTATCCATACGAGAACGATTCCGATGCGATGAGATATTGCTACCGCAACGGAAACATCGGTTTCTGGCCTGGTGCGGCATGGATTGCAGCTTCAAATGCAGACTATGACTACAACGGCGCTAAGGGAACAACACTTGAGTTTGATACCTGCTATGTTCAGTGGCCTGTAGGTCCTTCCGGAAATCAGGAGACCAACAAGGGCAAGATTACATCCGGCGAGTTCTATATCATTCCTGCCGGAGTTGAGGACCCTGAGCTTGTATACAATGTTCTCTACGATATGTGGAACTGGTATGACGGTGACACATCAATCCGTGATGACGAGGAGACACTCTACTGGTGGTATGCCGTGACAGACAAAGACCCTGAAATTCAGGACCAGAACTTCGAGGTAATGTTTGACTGCGGAAGCAGAGAGCAGTTCGACTTATGGAACTCAATGGGTATCGATTATGACCTTGAGAGCCTTATCAACGGAACAATGACAGCAGCTCAGTTCCAGGAGACATATAAGCAGCAGATTCAGGATGCACTTGACGCATATTTCAACTAATGTCAAGTGGCAAAAAAAGGCAAAAGTTAATTAAATTTTAATTGTTTAAAACTCACGCCTCTATTAAAATATCTGGTGGGAGGGCTGCCATTTGCGGCTCTCCTTTCAGAAAAAAGCAAGGATGGTGTAGAGGTCATGGCATCAATTTTTGGTATAGACTCTGCGTATGGCAGATTTATGAACAAGGTCGGGGACATTATTTTCCTTAGCGTACTTTGGCTATTGTGCTCATTGCCGATTGTCACGATGGGTACAGCCACATGTGCGGCGTACTATACGGCGGCTAAGGTTATAAGGCATCATAATGGATATGTATCGAAGGAGTTCTTTCGTTCATTTAAGCAGAATTTTCGCTCGTCGATAGGCTTTAATATAGTTTATCTGATATTTTTTGTACTGTTGATATTCAACTATACATATTTTAAGGACAGCGCCTCGGAGATTTCATTTTATTTAAGATGCGTGTACATTGTGTTTGGCTTTGTGTTACTTGGATTGATGCTTTATACCTATATATTATTGTCGAGATTCGAGCTTGGCAGCGGAAAGCTCTTTAGCATGGCATTTGTAATCTGTTTCAAGCATCTGCACATAACGGCGGCACTTGTGCTTATGTGCGTTGTGGCGGCAGTTCTTGTGTATCTTATGCCATGGGCGGTTTTGATACTGCCGGGGCTTGTATTTTTCGGAATGACCTTTCCGGCAGAGCATGTCATGAAAAAGTATATGCGCCGCCCGGAGAGTGAGGGCACACAAAGCGATATTTGGTACTATAACTGATGGGAATGGTGGTTTATGGCAAAGAATGTGACGATGAGAGATATTGCAAAAAAAGTCGGCGTAAGCACGGTGACAGTCTCAAAGGCACTCACTGACAAGGAAGGTGTGGGTGCCGAGCTTCGCGCGGTGATAAAATCCACAGCGGAGGAGATGGGCTATAAATATACCGGAATAGGAGATGGCTTCCGCCGCGGGCGCAGCTATAACATCGGAGTTATTGTCGAGGAGCATTATGTAGACAACTCCACAACGGTATTTCCTTTCTATATGAAGATGTACAACAGCATCAACAAGCAGATGTCACAGTTCCATTATTCCGTGATTATGGAGGCAATAACAGCGAAGATGCTTGCAGAGCGCACAATGCCTGATATCGTTACGGAGAAGAAAGTGGATGGGATTATCGTTCTTGGGCAGATGAAGTCGAACTATCTAAAGGTATTGAGGGAGACTAAGCTGCCGATAGTGTATCTTGATTTCTATGACAGGACTATGGAAGTGCCGAGTGTCATAAATGACAATGTATATGGCACATATATGTTAACCAATTATCTGGTGAGCATGGGACATAGAAAAATTGCCTATGTCGGGAGCATTGACGCAACAGCGAGCATATTGGACAGATATCTTGGATATTATCGTTCGCTTATAATCCATCAGCTCACCATGCCGGATGACTATATAATACCTGACCGCAATGAGGAGGGATATTTTATAGATATCAGGCTTCCAAAACAGATGCCGACGGCGTTTGTGTGCAACTGTGACAGCACAGCCAATCTGCTTATGAGGCTTCTTATAAGCAAGGGCTACCGCGTGCCGCAGGATATATCGGTGGTTGGATTTGACAATTATTCGGCTGAGTTTGACTACAATTTGCCGAAGCTTACAACCATCGAGGTCAATATAGAAGAGATGACAAAAAATGCAGTGGAAATAATAATCAGGCTTTTAAAGGGCGAGGAAAACTTAGGAGGGCGCAAGGTCATAAGCGGAAAAATGATTGTCCGCGACTCTGTGGCACAGTGTCCTGGGACAAGCCCTGCAACAACAAAATAAAATTATTAGACAGTATGCTAAAGCAATCCGGTATATATTGCATTTGTATATGCGGCATATTTATGCGTACAGTGTCGGGAGGTATGTATGTCAGAACTTAAAATGATTGCGCCAGCGGTACCTAATGTGCCATGGCAGGATAAGCCGGAGGGTCACAAGGGAGCTCCTGTTTGGAGATATTCCGAGAACCCTATTATAGACCGCAACCCACTTGAGAATGTTGCGAGAATATTTAACAGTGCGGTAATGCCGTATGAGGGAAAGTTTATCGGGGTTTTCAGAGGAGAGCAGACAAACGGCATCCCTTATATATATCTTGGAAGAAGTGATGACGGTATCCACTGGAATTTTGACAAGGACAAGATTCCTTTCAAGGATGAGGACGGCAACGATTTCATGCCTATATATGCGTATGACCCAAGACTTGTAAAGGTCGAGGACACATACTACATAATCTGGTGTCAGGATTTCTACGGGGCAGCCATCGGAATGGCTAAGACAAAGGATTTCAAGACCTTCACAAGACTTGAAAATCCGTTCCTTCCTTTTAACAGGAATGCGGTTTTATTCCCTAGAAAGATTAACGGCAATTTTGTGCTTCTCTCACGTCCGTCTGACTCCGGACACACACCGTTTGGAGATATTTTTGTGAGTGAGAGCCCTGACCTCGTATATTGGGGAAAGCACAGACATGTCATGAGCCGCGGAAACGAGTGGTGGGAGTCCTTAAAGATTGGAGGAGGTGCAGCACCTATTGAGACGACGGAAGGGTGGCTGTTGTTCTACCATGGTGTGAGCGGAACATGCAACGGATATGTTTACTCCATCGGAGGAGCAATATTAGACATAGACAATCCTTCAAAGGTTTTATACCGCTGTGAGAATTTCCTTTTAACACCTGAGCAGTGGTATGAGGAGAGAGGATTTGTTCCAAATGTAACATTCCCATGTGCCACAATTCACGACTCAGCGTCTGGAAAGATTGCAATCTACTATGGATGCGCCGACAGCTATGTCGGACTTGCGTTCACGACTCTCGATGAGGTTGTGGGATATATCAAGGAGCACAGCGTCGTGAACACAACTGATACGGAGATTGGGAAGAGATAGGTCGGTGGAATATGCAGGACATTATAAAAGATATTAGGGTGGGAATAAGCATAGGTGACACGCTTGATGCGTTTGAAAAGGGAGTTAAGCATGGGGAAGCCACCGGGAATTCGGAGACATGCTGGGGAAATCCGATGATTACGCAGGAGCTCATTGATGCCTATATTTCTGCCGGGATGAATATTATAAGAATACCGGTTACATGGACTGGGCATTTTGGGGCTGCACCTGAATACACGATACATGCAGCGTGGATGCGCCGTGTGAAGGAGGTTGTCGACTACGCATACAGCAGGGGTGTGTATGTGATACTCAATCTTCACCATGAGGATTGGAATTATCCTTACTATGACAACGAGGAGCGCGCATGTATTATAATGACGGCGCTCTGGAGCCAGATTGCGGCGGAGTTTGCAGGATATGATGAGCATCTTATCTTTGAGGGGCAGAATGAGCCTAGAAAGGTCGGTACACCTCTTGAGTGGAACGGCGGCGATGATGAGGGCTGGGAGGTCGTAAATGCGACAAATGCGGCTTTTGTGGACGCGGTTCGTGCAGGAACAGGTTTTAACAAGACAAGGTATCTTATGATACCCGGCTATGCGGCTAACTGTACCGAGGGAATTAAGCATATTGCAATTCCCGATGATGACAGAATTATCGTGTCAGTACACGCATACGAGCCGTATGATTTTGCCCTGAACACAAAGGGCAGGTCAGAGTGGCAGCATGACACCATGATGATAGACAGTCTTATGGAAGAACTGCATAAGCGTTTTACGGGAAAAGGTATTCCTGTCATAATAGGCGAGTTTGGCGCGATGAACAAGGACAATGAGGATGACCGGGCGGCGTGGGTTGAGTATTATATTGGCGCGGCAAAAAAGGTCGGAATACATTGTATATGGTGGGACAACGGACTTTTCGAGGGAGAAGGGGAACGCTTCGGATTGTTTGACAGACATACCTATAAGTGCCAATATCCTAAGGTACTTGAGGGAATAAAGAAAGCATTGAATTAAATAAGATACTTAAAACAGCCGGGAAGTCGTCTTCCCGGCTTTGTGTTGTCTTGTCTTTCATCATAATTCATGGTATAATGGTAGAAGTAGCGGTTGCTGCTTTGGGAGGATATATCACATGAACAAAAAGATTCAATATAAGGGTCAGTTTAAGATATATATTATGTGGCCATTGTATTCAGCGATATTACTTTTGATACTTGATATTGTTCTGTTTACGCAGAATATAACATGCGGTATTGTCGGGGTGGCATTTACCATAATATATGGTGTGTGTGCGCTTGTTTTTCTCCTGAGAAGGCAGCCTCTTCTTACCAAGGCGATGGTCGAGTTTGCGGCGGATTACGCACAGGCTCAAAAGACGCTCTTGGAGGATTTCAAGGTTCCGTATGGTCTTATAGATGAGAATGGAAAGATAATATGGCTCAACAAAGAGTTTAAAAATGTTTTGAATAATGAGAATGTATACAAAAAAAGCATCATGGCAGTGTTTGAGGATATCGACCCACAGCTTTTTAGTACGGATGACGAGGAATTTTCTGCCGATATCATGTATGATGGGCGAAGTTACAGGGCAGATTTTAAGAGACTGTCGATAAATTCTCTTATGGAGGACAATTCCCTTTTGAGTGCCAAGGATGTCCCGGCGCTTATGGCGCTGTATCTTTTTGACGACACGGAGGAGAAGGAGTATCTCCAGAGAATGCACGATGAGAGAGTTGTTGTAGGTCTTATATATATAGATAATTACGATGAGGCTCTTGAGAGCATAGATGAGCTGAGGCGTTCACTGCTTGCAGGTCTGGTTGAGAGAAAGATAAGCAAGTATATAACAAACGGAAACGGTATTGTAAAGAAGCTTGAGAAGGACAAGTATCTTCTTGTGTTTAATTATAAGTATCTCGAGGCGCTCAGGGAGGACAAGTTCTCAATTCTTGAGGATGTGAAAAACACAGATATAGGAAATGCGATGGCGGTTACGCTGAGTATCGGTATCGCTGCCGGATATGACACGTTTAACAAGAATTACGATATGGCGAGAGCCGCAATTGACCTTGCGCTTGGGCGCGGCGGCGACCAGACGGTGGTTAAGGAGGGCGAGCAGACGACCTTCTTTGGCGGAAAGAGTACAACCGTTGAGAAGAACACGAGGGTTAAGGCGAGAGTCAAGGCACATGCGCTAAGAGAGCTTATAGAGGTTGCGGACAATGTGATTATAATGGGTCACAGGATAAGCGATGCGGATGCTCTAGGCGCTGCTGTGGGAATATACAGGGCATCAAAGGCGCTAAATAAGCATGCCAACATTGTTTTAAACGATGTCAACAGGTCGCTTAGACCTACCGTGGAGACCTTTACCGGAGTAGCCGAGTACGAGGAGGACTTGTTTATAAAGAACAGTGAGGCGATGCAGTATGTCTCCGACAACACCCTGCTTGTGGTTGTGGATGTAAACCGTCCGGGATACACGGAGTGTCCTGAGCTTATAGGAAAGTGCCGCACGATAGTTGTTCTTGACCACCACAGACAGAGCGGTGACACTATTGAACATGCAGTGCTCTCATATATAGAGCCGTATGCCTCATCGACCTGTGAGATGGTTGCGGAAATTTTGCAGTATATAGGCGATAACGTCAAGCTCAAATCGGCGGAGGCAAATGCCATATATGCAGGTATCATTGTAGATACCAACAATTTCACCAACAAGGCGGGTGTCAGAACCTTTGAGGCGGCTGCGTTTATACGGCGAAGCGGCGCGGATATTATCAAGGTGCGCAAGCTCTTGAGGGATGACATGGACGAGTACAAGGCGAGAGCCGAGGCGGTTCGCCATGCGGAGGTTTACAGGGACAGCTTTGCGCTTGCGGTGTGTCCTAGTGCTAATCTTGAGAGCCCTACGATTGTGGGGGCGCAGGCGGCGAATGAGCTTTTAAATATAAATGGAGTCAAGGCTTCAATAGTATTTACTTATTTTAATAATGAAGTATATCTGAGTGCAAGGTCGATTGACGAGGTGAATGTACAGCTCATAATGGAGAAGCTCGGCGGAGGCGGCCACATGACCATAGCCGGGGCACAGTTAAAGGACATGAGCGTTGACGAGGCGATAGCTCTTGTCAAAAAGACTTTGGACAGCATGATAGAGGAAGGAGAAATATAATGGAAGTTATTTTATTACAGGATGTAAAGGCACTTGGAAAAAAGGGTCAGAAGGTGAATGTCAGCGAGGGATATGCCCGCAATTTTATCATTCCTAAGAAGCTTGGAATAGAGGTAAATGCAAAGAACATGAACGATTTAAAGCTTCAGAAGGCTCACGAGGATAAGCTTGCGGCACAGGCTCTTGCAAATGCCAAGGAGCTTGCAAAGGAGATTGAGGACAAGATGGTGGTTGTAAAGCTCAAGTCCGGAAAGGACGGAAGAGTGTTCGGCTCCGTGTCCACAAAGGAGATTGCTGAGGAGTTAAAAGCACAGCACAATATAGATATCGACAAGAAGAAGATGGTGTTAAACGATGCCATAAAGGCTCTTGGAAACTATGAGGTTGTATGCAAGCTTCACAAGGATGTGATAGCCAAGCTTGTTGTAAAAGTTGTAGAGGGTTAGTACAGTGGACGATACGTTAATAAGACGTGTTATGCCTAACAGTGCGGAGACTGAACAGGCGGTTATAGGTTCAATTCTTATGGACAAGGATAAGATGGTTGATGTTGCCGATATCCTTGTGCCGGATGATTTCTATCAGAGTGAGTACCGCATGATATATCAGGCGATGGTGCAGATTAACTCGGAAGGCAGACCGGTTGACCTTGTGACAGTGCTTGAACAGCTAAAGTCCATGAATGTGCCTCCGGAGGTCAGCAGCCTTGATTTTATGAGAGAGGTGGTAAACTCTGTTGCCACGTCCGCAAATGCAAAGCATTACGCCAAAATAGTAAAGGAAAAGTCTCTTCTTCGCAAGGTCATCAAGGTCAACGAGACAATCATGGAGGAGTGCTATTCCGGACATATGAGTGCGGATTCAATCTTAGAGGAGACGGAAAAGCAGCTTTTTAAGCTTTTGCAGTCGAGAGGCGCGGAGGATATAACGCCAATCAAAGATGTCGTCATGGAGGCGATTAACCGTATTGAGGCGGCATCTAAGCAGACCGGAAGCGTTACTGGTGTTCCTACAGGATTTACCGACCTTGACTACCGCACGGCGGGACTTCAGCCGTCGGATATGATTTTGGTTGCTGCGCGTCCTTCTATGGGTAAGACTGCGTTTGCGCTCAATCTCGCGGCGAATGCGGCTTGTAAGAAGCATATAACTACCGCCATATTCAGTCTGGAAATGTCAAAGGTTCAGCTTGTGAACCGTTTTCTTTCCATGGAGTCGTCCGTGAGTGCACAGAACCTTAGAACAGGTAATCTCTCGGAGACAGAGTGGGAGAAGCTTGTCGAGGGCGCATCAATCATAGGAAATTCAGGGCTTGTCATAGATGACACACCAGGTATCTCGATTTCAGATATGCGCTCAAAATGTCGTAAGATAAAGTTAGAGCATGACGACTTGGGGCTTATCATAATAGACTATATCCAGCTTATGACGAGCAACACGAGGTCAGAGTCGAGGCAACAGGAGGTTTCCGAGATATCACGTTCGCTGAAAGCACTTGCGAGGGAACTTAACGTTCCTGTGGTTGCGCTCTCACAGTTGAGCCGAGCGGTTGAGCAAAGACCTGACCACAGACCGATGCTGTCAGACCTTAGAGAGTCTGGAGCTATCGAGCAGGATGCCGACGTTGTGATGTTTTTGTACAGGGACGAATACTACAAGAAGGACACAGACAAGCCGGGTGTTGCCGAGGTAATTATAGCAAAGCAGAGAAACGGCCCTGTGGGGACAGTTGAGCTTGCATGGATTGGTGACAGACAGCGTTTTGCAAATCTTGAGAGAAGTTAGCGAAATTTGTCGAGTGATTTACACAAAAAATATATTTATAGTGTGTTACTATATAGACCGGATAGAGGAGAGAACTTTATCCGGTCTTATTTTTGCAGGGGAGTTGTTTCTTAATGGAGGAAAAACGGTACATAATATCTGAGGCGGCGGAACGAACCGGAATCGAGTCACATGTACTTAGATACTGGGAGGACGAGCTTAACCTGGATATTCCAAGAAACGAGATGGGGCACAGGTATTATACGGAGAGTCAAATTCAGCTTTTCAAGCAGATTAAGGAGCTAAAGGAAAGCGGATTTCAGCTCAAGGCAGTGAAAGCTGTGCTTGACGGAGAGCTGCAGGGACAGGCTATGACGCATACTGAAAACAATGATGGACAGCAGGCTGTGCATGGGGAGGAACACAGTGAAGCTGCTGGGACATCAGAGGTTACCGCGCAGCCATCTGACGAGCTTGAAATGAAACGCTCCGAGGATAAGCTTGCGCAGTTTGAACAGATTATCGGGGACATTGTCACCCGCTCGCTGCTTGCGAATAACGGAGCGCTGGGGGAGAGCATTTCCGCTATGGTGACGGAGCGTGTGAGTGACAAGGTAATCAAGGAGATGGACTATATGATGCGTGTCAGGGAGGAAGCGGAGGATGACCGCTTTAGGAGGCTTGATGAGACAATTCGTGGAGTTCAAAAGGGAAACAAGGAGGCGGCTGCGTATCGTGAGCGCGGTCAAAAGGTCAAAAAGCATCACAGGCTGTTTAAGAAGAAAGGCAGTGAGTGACACAGCATGTGAAAAGCATTGAAAAACGCCCAATCGGGGCGTGAAAGTATGAGGGTGGGTAGTTATATATAAAAAACGGAGCTGTGTGAGATACACCTGTTGTCAGGGTATATCATACGGCTCCGTTTTTTTTACTGCTCTGCGATAGCGCCAACCGGGCAAGTTGCTTCACAAGCGCCACACTGTACACATACATCTGTGTTAATCTCCATATGCTCATTTCCCTCGGAGATTGCGCCTACAGGGCATCCGGCTGCGCAAGCGCCGCAGCTAACACAAGAATCACCTACAACGTACATAATTTCCTCCCATCTGAAGTGAGTACACTTCTATTTACTGTTTGTTTGTATTATTCACAGAAGCTCTTGCTTCTTTAATACCTTTGATTATAACAGATTTTGCCTTGATAACCTGTTCCTTAGTCTCGGCAGGGACACCCTTTAGCGGATAGTCGATACCAAGATTTTCGTACTTTACAACGCCCATCGTGTGATAAGGCAGTACGTCAAGCGCCTTGACATTCTTGAGCTTTCCAAGGAAAAGTCCAAGCTGGTACAGATACTTCTCACTGTCCGTTATGCCTGGTACCACTACATGACGTATCCATGTAGGAATACCCTTATCGCTTAGATACTGCGCAAATGCGAGTATGCCGTCGTTAGGCTGGCCGCACAGCTTTATGTGCTCCTCAGGGTCGATGTGCTTGATGTCGAGCATTACAAGGTCTGTATACTGCATAAGTACATCCATCTTATCGACGATTAACTTGTTGTCAGGCTTAAAAACAATGCCCGATGTGTCGATACATGTGTGTATACCCTGTGCCTTCGCCTTCATAAAAAGTTCAGTGAGAAAGTCTATCTGTAGGAGCGGCTCGCCGCCGGTAACGGTAAGACCTCCGTTCTTATAAAAGGACTTGTTGTCCTCATACCTCTGTAAAATCTCGTCTACAGAAATCTCTGTCCCGCCGGTTGTAGCCCATGTATCGGGATTATGACAATATAGACAACGCATTGGGCAACCCTGTACGAACACCACAAAACGGATTCCCGGTCCATCGACGGTGCCAAAGGTTTCTAAGGAATGTATTCTCCCGTTCATATAATTCCTGTTCCTCCATGTCAAAAAAATAATACCAAATGAAATGCAATAATACAGTGAAAATCCCTTTTGGTACTATAAAAGTATATCACTATTTATGCCAAAATAAAAGTTAAAAATATATAAATATTGAGAATGTTTTATATAGTTGGGTCACCATATACCTAAATATATAATTAATTTTTAGAGCATATTTTGACAGTTAAACCATATAAAAAATAAGAAACAGGCAGGCACAAGAAGTGTCTGCCTGTCGTAAAGGTCTGTAATAATTACATAGCCTGATGGAAAGTTCTGTTGATAACGTCATCCTGCTGTGCCTTTGTGAGCTTGATGAAGTTTACAGCGTATCCTGATACACGGATAGTGAGCTGTGGGTACTTCTCAGGATGTGCCTGAGCATCAAGCAATGTCTCTCTGTTGAGAACATTAACATTGAGATGATGTCCGCCCTTAGCTACATATCCATCTAACATTGCTGCAAGGTTATCAATCTGGTTCTGACTAACTTCTGCCATTATACTAATCCTCCTATTTTTCCGAAGGAAATCCGGCTCCATAGCAAGGAGAGGATTTGTCCTCCTATTCATTCTCGTCTCCGTCAAGTCCGACATGGAGTGTCGGAACGCTGCAGGCCATCTGACCGTTGCAGGCGAGACTGTTGTTGGTCTGTACTGTCTTTTCGTCTGCAGGGGCAGCATTGTCAACGACCACGTTGACATGTCCGCCGTCGGCAGCCATGAGATTATCTAACATTGATACAATGTCGTCCACTTTTGAGTTGTCCATGATAACCTCCTATAAAATTCCGCACAGTCCGAACTGCGCTGATTGGAGGCAGTCCGGAGACTGTGGGTTAATATTTTTTCTAATTACTTATTTAAGTCGATATCTAAGTCGCCTGCAAATACAGCATCTTCCTTACCAAGAGCACCTGGAACGATAGTAAATGTGTTAGAAATACCATCCTGAGCATCCTTGAATGGAAGCTTAGCAACTGATGAAAGGGAAGCTACAGCACCGTTCTTATCACGTCCGTGCATTGGGTTAGCACCAGGAGCGAATGGAACGCCAGCCTTACGTCCATCAGGTGTAGAACCTGTAGCGTTACCATAAGTAACGTTAGATGTGATTGTAAGGATAGATGTTGTAGGAACGCTGTTTCTGTATGTGTAGTGGGAACGAACCATAGCCATGAACTTCTCAACTACCTCAACTGCGATCTTATCAACTCTGTCATCGTTGTTACCATACTTAGGGAACTCGCCCTCAACCTCGAAATCAGTAGCTACGTTCTTAGCAACACCGATTGTCTTGATAACAGACTTAGCTGTCTGAGGATCCTTAACCTTCTTAGTAATCTCAACGTCAGTTCTGATAACCTTAACCTTAGCATACTTGATTGCTGATAAGGAGTCAGCTACAACTGAAAGACCAGCGATACCTGTTGCGAAGTATCTCTTAACTTCTCTGTCATGAAGAGCCATCTGAAGTCTCTCATAGCAGTACTTATCATGCATATAGTGAATTACGTTAAGTGTGTTAACATAAACATCTGCTAACCACTCCATCATATCTGTGTACTTAGCAATTACATCATCGTAATCAAGGTACTCGCCCTCAACAGGTCTGTACTTAGGACCAACCTGAACACCAGTCTTCTCATCAACACCACCGTTGATAGCGTAGAGGAGACACTTAGCAAGGTTAGCTCTAGCTCCGAAGAACTGCATCTCCTTGCCAACTCTCATTGAAGATACGCAGCAAGCGATAGCATAGTCATCACCATGAGTTACTCTCATGAGGTCATCGTTCTCGTACTGAACTGAAGATGACATGATAGATGTCTTAGCACAGAACTTCTTCCATCCCTCTGGAAGTCTTGTTGACCAGAGAACTGTCATGTTAGGCTCCGGAGCTGTACCAAGGTTGCTTAATGTGTGAAGGTAACGGAAGCACATCTTTGTTACAAGTGTACGTCCATCAACACCCATACCACCAAGGGACTCTGTTACCCATGTAGGGTCACCAGCGAAGAGTGCGTTGTACTCAGGTGTACGAGCGAACTTAACAAGTCTTAACTTCATGATGAAGTGGTCAACGAACTCCTGAATCTGCTCCTCTGTAAATGTACCGTTAGCTAAATCTCTCTGAGCATAGCAGTCAAGGAATGTAGATGTACGTCCGAGGGACATAGCAGCACCGTTCTGCTCCTTAACAGCAGCAAGGTAACCAAAGTAAGTAGCCTGAATAGCTTCCTGTACGTTAGTAGCTGGGTTAGAGATATCACAGCCGTAAATCTCAGCTAACTTCTTTAACTCCTTGAGAGCTCTAATCTGCTCTGAAAGCTCCTCTCTGTCACGGATAACGTCTGGAGTCATAACCTTAGAAGTAGTAGCCTTCTGGTTCTCCTTGTCCTTGATAAGGAAATCTACACCGTAAAGAGCAACTCTTCTGTAGTCGCCGATGATACGTCCACGGCCATAAGCATCAGGAAGACCTGTGATGATGTGGTTAGAACGGCAAACTCTCATCTCTGGAGTGTAAGCGTCGAATACACCTGCGTTATGAGTCTTTCTGTGAATTGTGAAGAACTCCTCAACGCCTGGGTCAATCTGGTAACCGTTAGTAACAAGGGCAGCCTTAGCCATGTTGATACCGCCGTATGGCTGAAGTGATCTCTTGAAAGGCTTATCTGTCTGGAAACCAACAATCTTCTCTAAGTCCTTGTTAAGGTAGCCTGCTGCATGGGATGTGATTGTTGAAGGAACCTTAGTATCCATATCAAGGACTCCGCCCTTCTCACGCTCCTGCTTTGAAAGCTCCATAACCTGTGCCCAAAGAGTATTAGTTGCCTCTGTAGGACCGCAAAGGAAAGAATCATCTCCCTCATAAGGTGTGTAGTTCTTCTGAATGAAGTCTCTTACATCAACCTGCTCTTCCCACTTACCGCCTACGAAACCTGTCCATTCTGATCTCATAATGAAAAAAACCTCCTATTATAGTAAAGTGATTATATGTGTTATCCGCCCCTAAACGATTAGACTAGACATGCTGTCCCAACCGAACGGATTATACACTTTGTTTATGGCTGTATTATACAATGCACATTGTATACACGTCAAGGGTTTAAGAAAAAAATTCACGGATTGTACACAAAATTATACATGAAATTTTTCTACAAAAAGCCTTATAAAACAAGGCAATTTAACACTTTAACACTGGAAAAAGGTCAAATGTGTGGCGGCATCTGCACAAGACGTAATTTGGTGAAAACGATAAAAAGTACCTCCCATGTAAGACTCCTGTAAGAAATGGAGAGTATGCTTTCCTTATAAAAATAAAAACTAAGTTCAATATTTTTATGATGAAAGGGGTGGTGTTTTATGGGACATAACAGAGTAAAACAAAGGAAAATTATTTTAATTATGACGGCGTTTGCGGCGGTATTGTTGCTTACGGGCTGTGCAGCAAAAAAAATCAGCGTCACGGATGTGGCACAGAATAATTTTTCTGAGGTGGGTGCGACGGAGGACGGATATTACTTTATGCAGCCGTATGTCACGGGAGGACAGTTGATATATTATTATCCAGTGGGCGCAGAGCAGTCAGTGGTGTTGTGTAATAAGCCTAATTGCACACATTCATGCGATGTGAGCGGCTGCCAGCACAAGACGGACTCAGCGGACTGCGGCTTTAAAAATTGTGATGGGTATATAAGAGATGAGAACTGCCCTAGTTCACTCAACGGAATTAAATGCTATGCGGGAAAATTGTATTTTATGATGACCGATGATAAGGGACTCGGGCTGTACACCATAGCTGCCGATGGTTCTGTGCGTGAGAGAGTATGTATTATCGATGAGAACCGCCAGCAAAATGTGAGCGACTTCGTGATTTGCAAAGGATATCTGTACTATGTGATTGACAATTATGAAAATTCTGAGAGTGTGCAGTCTGTATATAAAATAAACCTGAATAAACCTTCCGAAAAGGAGCTGGTGTTTGAAAAGAGAGGGGAGTATCTTGTAGGAAGATATTTTAAGGGCTGTGATGAGGGGGTATTTTTTTCGGAGGTTACGCAGAGTACCGCAGAGGATAATTCTGTACATGAGGCATACGAGCTTTTTCAGATTAATGACGATGGCGCTTGTGATATTTTAGGCAGAGATGACGTGAGCGGATATACGGTGACAGATGGGTGTGTGTACTATCACTCATTGAATGATGCAATGCTGTACAGATATGACCTCAACACCAAGGAAACTGCGGCGTTGTATAAAACGCAGGATAATATGATGTATTATATATGGTACGACAGCAATTACATATATCTGGATAATATGCAAGGCGCACATTATTACTGGTTTGAGCATATCGATGTGGAACGTATTATCACGGTTTTGGACAAGAATGGAACATTTGTGGCAGATATAAAGTTAGATGACCCCGATGATGTAAATACCATATTGTATACCAGGGGCTGTGATGAAAATTATTTTATATTTACCAATCTGAATAAATCATGGTATGTGTATGACAAGAAAAACATAGGTTCACAGAAATGTGAATTGATAAGAATATGGGGTGAATAGCTGCATGGCGGTATTTTTTAACGAATTAAGACGTGTATATTCGCTTAGACGTGTGCTTGTTATACTGTGCATGCTGTTCGTATCCTGCGTGCTGTATTTTAATGGGCAGAGCGGAAATGTCCTGTACAGGGAGTACTCGGATATTCTCGAAAATGGGAGCTATAATGAGGCTGACCTTGCGGCTGCCGGAAACGGCGTGAGCATAATGTTGCAGGACAGAGAAAATTATGTAAACCAGTATAAGGAAAGCATAAATCAGGTGATTGTCCGAGCAAAAGAAAATCTCAAAATAGGAATATTCTCAAAAAAGGGAAGTTTTTCGTACAACAATCAGCGCAGGGTTATCAGTGATTTCTCAAGACTGCAAGGAGTGCGTCACGAGCTTATAAATGACTCTGCTGTGCGAACATTTTTTTCCTATAATTATTGTGTGTTTTTTATGTTAGGGGCAATGGTTGTCATTGTGGCTTCAATGGACTTGGGAAATAAAAAGAGCCTAAAAACCGTGATATATGCAACGCCCGGTGGAAGATACATGCTTGGAACGGCAAGAGTGGCAGTAATCATATTCTCTGCGATAGGAATAAGTGCTGTGTTCATAGCGGTACATCTTGCCGTCGGGTTTGGTATATATGGCGGTGCGGATATTTTTGACAAGCCGATGCAGAGCATACCGGAATTTTCCCAGTTTCGCAGTTGTATAAGTGTCGGTGGCGGAATTGTTTTGTATGGAATTTATACGGTAGGCGGGCTTGCATTGGCGGGGCTTTTCATGCTGTTTTTGCTGGGGCTGTTTGGAAATCCGGTAATATGTGTTATTGTCGGAGCCGCAGCTTTCGCAGTAGAATATATTTTATTCAATGTCACTTCACAGAGTGCGATTTTACTTTTAAAATACATGAATATTCTGGCGCTCATAATGAGCAGGGACTGGTTTTCAAACTATGTGAATGTCAGCTTTTTCGGAAATGCAGTTGCAGCGGGAAACATGGCGGCAGTGTTCGCTGTGGTTATGCTTATGCTGCTTGGTGTGCTGTGTGTGTACATGTCCGGCAGACGCATAATCGGAGGGGAGACGTGGTTCACAAAATTTGTTGACGGTGTTGAATATGAATATAACAGACTTATCTCGCATATTCCGGCGGGTGGAATTTCTGTATATATGTTTTTGATAAAACACAGGGCAATTTTGATTATCTTTCTTGCAATTTTTCTGGTAGCTGACAACAGCAGGACAAACACCGCCCAGTACAGCAATGTGGCAAAAATAAAATGTGAAATGTATGCAGACATTTCAGCTCTTGACGATGAAGAAAAAAATATATATTTGCAGAAAATAATTGATGAATACACACAGTTGTGCAATATGCAGAGCGAGGTGGGTAAGCGGTTTGCCGACGGTGAGGCGACTATGGCAGAGTACAGCACCGCGATTATGCGTGTCGCGGCGATGAGTGACAAGGTGCGGGCAGCAGGGGACATTCAAAACCAGATTAATTCTCTTAATACCCTGTATGAAAGCCGCGGGATAAGAGGAACACTCGTAAACGAGGCGGCGTATGGGTACTTAATCGGAGAACCGGCGGCTTTGACGGAGGAACTAAATCTGGTGTGTATTTATCTGTGCGTGGTGATTTTGGCGGCATCACTTTTTGCATACGATGACGAAAAAAACATGAGGGCGATTATCATTTCAACCCCGAAAGGGCGCAATGCGTATTACATAAAAAAGCTTGTCATGTTGTTTTTTATCAACCTCATAATAATTTTTATGGAGAGTTTTATTTTTGCAAAAAATGTTAGCGGAGTGTACGGCTTTGAAAATGCCGATGCGTGGGTTCAGTCACTTAGCTGGCTTGCCGTGTATCCTTTCAAGATAAATATAATAACATACATTGCAATAATGTTCTTATATAGGGTGATGTTTACACTGGCAATTTCACTTACTATATCAGGGGTTGCGGTTATGGCGGGAAGATTTATCGGTATCGCGGTTGGAATAGCAGGACTTATGCCGTACATCATACTGCGCCTTGGAGTGAGGGCTGTGGAACCGTTTTCAGTGATAAGATATATGCAGTTTTCAGGTTTTCAGAGCGGGGCAGCTCAGTGCGCCCAATCAGCAATGGTGCTTGGCTTATTGTTTACTGTTGGTGTGGCTGTGACGTTTTTTGGGATAAGGAACTGGACGAAGATATTGAGAGTTTGACATAGTTGAACATTATATTTTAAGTCACTGTAAAGCAGCGAATTGGAGGGCTATAATGGAACTTGTGATAGAGCATCTGACTAAAAATTATGGAAGCTTTGTGGCGCTTAGTGACATATCGGTTAGTTTTTGTGAAGGGGTGTATGGGCTGCTGGGCGTAAACGGCGCGGGAAAGAGCACATTAATCAATCTGATAACTGACAATATACCGAGGAATAAGGAGAACGGCGGTACAATAAAGTTCGACGGGCAGGATATTTTGGAGCTTGGAAAGCAGTATCGCAAGGTTGTCGGATATATGCCACAGCAGCAGGGCTTTTACGATGAGATGACACCGGTGATGTTTTTAAAATATATGGGTGCGCTAAAGGGCATTGGCGGCAAGCAGATAAGACAGCAGCTTGAGTATCTGTTAAAAAAGGTAAATTTGTGGAATGTGCGTTACAAAAGAATTGGCAGCTTTTCGGGTGGAATGAAGCAGAGGGTTATGCTGGCGCAGGCACTTCTTGGAGAGCCAAAGCTTCTGATACTTGATGAGCCGACGGCGGGGCTCGACCCTAAGGAGCGTGTGAATTTAAGAAAATTCATATCGGAATTGTCAAAGGATAAGATTGTGATATATGCCACACATGTTGTGAGCGATATAGAGAGCATTGCCGACAAGGTTATGATAATATCAGCCGGACAGTTAAAGTATTTTGACTCGCCCAAGGCTATAAAGTCTGCAACACAGAAGGAGGCGTGTGAGAGGGGAGATAAGATAGTTGTATCTAACCTTGAGGATGCATTTATGTATGTGGTGACAAAACAATAGATTTCAAATCTGGGCGGTTGTGCTCTTGATTTCCATTATAGTCGCATGTATCGTACAGGCTTTACAACACAAAAGTGGTGTGATACAATAATATGCGGTTATAATAATATTATATTTTATAAATAAGGAGGAAATTATAATGGCACAGATTAGCAAGGATATGAGAATTATCGACATAATCAATGTTGATTACGATATTGTTCCTATTTTACTCAACGAGGGTATGCACTGCATCGGCTGTCCTTCAGCGCAGGGCGAGTCATTGGAGGAGGCTGCCATTGTCCACGGTCTTGACCCGGATGCAATCACAGCTAAGATTAATGAGTTTCTTGCAGCGAAGTAATTTTGATACTTTAGCTTAAAATGTGAGAGAGCAAATCAAGAACGATTTGCTCTCTTTTTTGCTATATATTATAGTTGTGCAAGTATCTTGACCGCATCCTTTCGGATAATAACCTCGTCGTGCTCCTCAAGGTGTGCAATCGTCGCGTAGGAGAGCTTCTCCCTGACACCGTACTCGGTGAGAATATTGTTAACCCCGGTAAATTCGTCCATGCTCATGCTTTCGCTGCGGATAAACAGGTAATAACGCAGGTTTACAGGGTTCTTGTAGAGAACACTGCTTCCGCTAAAGCGGCTTTCAATGGCGGCTGCGGCTGTTGAAGCCTGGTTTAAGTCCTTGAATGAGAAAAGCTTCTCAAGCGGAACAGGGGATGAAGAGCCGTTGCCACCTTGCGCGCCTAGGACGGCGCTGCGGTTGTCAGTTCCAATATTGCCGTTTAAAATGTCGGCGGCATTTGAGGAAGATTTTTGGCTTCCCGATTTAGCTTTCGTGGATTTCTTGTCGCCGGAGATTATGTCGTCTGATATTACATCTGAAGAGTCTTTACCCTTAGCCTTGGCTAGAAGGCTGTCTGAAAATGGGATAAAATCCGCTTCCTGATTTAGTGCTTCATTTATTCTGTTTAGCAGTGATGAGCCGTCATCAATGCCTTGCATGTCATCGTCGGAGTCGAGCATGTCCGCGTAATCGTCATCCTCATCGGACGGTGCGAACTTTGAAAAGCGTGTGTCAAGCTCTTCCGGGTCCTCAACCTTCGTGATGACAAGAACAATGCAGTCCGGTGATATAGGTATAGCCTCAATCATAAGGGGAATGTCCTCCGCCTCAAAGCCACATTCAAAAGATGCCTGTGCAATCATATCTTTAAAAAGGCTCTTAGCCTTCTCGGTTCCATAAGCTAATTCGCTGATTTTAAGTTCTCTTGAGTCTAAATCAGCACGATTAAGAGTACAACGTATTGAATTTTCACTTAATCTTTCTATTTTCATGTGCAATCACATCCTTCCTGACCTGCTTATTATACGTCATCTATTATTGTTCTGTAAAGGTTTATTAATATGAAAAAAATATGAAATTTAAACATGTGTTTAATAACTCTACAATTTAAGACGGTTGTGCATACGATTTATATTTTATAAAATATATACAGGATTTGCAGTTATCCTTGGAGGTGGTATTTACCGATACACAAAGTACTCTATTGGATGGCAAATACTTAATCCTTAGTAAGCTCGGGCAGGGAGCTTACGGTGAGGTATTTCTTACAAGACATACAGGGCTTGGCGTCTGCAGGGCTGTCAAGCGTATCCGTAAGAGTGAGGACATACATAATACAAGAAGGCGCGAAGCAGATGCGCTGAAAAATCTGCGGCATGCATCCTTACCTATAATATATGACATTGATGAGGATGATGTGTATTTCTATATAGTTGAAGAGTATATAGAAGGGACATCGCTTTTTGAATATGTCAGAACAAGAAAAAGACTTGCGGAGGAAGAGACCTGCAGCATTGTTATGAGTATATGTACTGTTCTTGGTTATATGCAAAAACAGGCAGGATTATTACATCTTGATATAAAACCGGACAATATTTTGGTCACGGATGAGGGCATTAAGCTGGTTGACTTTGGTAGCAGCTATATGAAGGAAGCCCCGCCGGAATGTGTGATGGGGACAGCCGGATATGCGGCACCTGAGCTTTACCACAGGTCAAGTCCTAAGGAGAGATGTGATGTGTACTCGCTTGGAATGCTTATGAGGTTTATGCTTGCGGGGCAGACCTTAGATGGATACAAATGTTCAGAAAATCTTGAATTTATCATTGATAAGTGCACAAGTCAGAATCCTTCTGAGAGATATGAGGATGCTGGGGAACTTTTTCTTGCACTTGAAAAATCACAGACGTTAACAAATAAAAAGATAACGGCAAATCCGACGATTATAGTAATTGCTGGGAGCGGACATCGGGTTGGTGCGACGCATTTTGCAATTATGCTGTCAGCTCACTTAAAATCGAGAGGAATTAAATGTCTGTTGGAGCTTTTGGCACAGAAGGATAAGCAAATGACTATTCCTGTATATGGGCAGGTCAGGCATATAAGCTGTCGTGGTGGAGTTTACGATGTGGACGGCGTTGAGATAGTGCCGGATTATCAGGGCTTTGCGGTTGCGTTAAGCCAAAGCGACAAAGATGAATATTCGGTTATAATAAGGGAAATCGGAAGCATGTGGGAATGGAATGAGAGTACCTTGACGCAGTATATTGACGACAGCGATAATTTTGTGCTTGTCACCGGGCATACGGTGGACGAACTTCTTGATTATGAGAGGGCTGTGGCTTTTTTTAGAGGTGTGGGGAGAAAATTTGTGAGCGCGGTAAATTTTGCGGCGGGGCATGAGTACATGGAAATCAAAAAAGAACACTATATGGAGAACGCTTTTAGGGTTCCGTACTGTACAGCGCCGTATTCGTTTAAGATGGGGAGAGGTGTTATTGAAAAGACAATTATTCCGGACTGTCTCGGAAAAGACAATAGTGATAGGGGTCGTAGGAACGCGAAGCGGATGTGGGACAACGCACTTTGTGCTGTGCGCCGCCAATTATCTGTCAAACGTGGCAAAAAAGCAGGTGATGGTAAACAGTCATTGCGCCGATGTTTTAAAAAATAATATATTAAAGAAACGACAGGCAAAGGTTATTCAAGATGACATGGGTTATGATGACGGGTTTGTCTATGCTAATATCACGTTTTTGGCGGGGAGCGAAGATGTTGAACCGTCAAAGCTTTGCGGGCGGTATGATTACCGGATTGTTGATTTTGGCCAGGCGGATTGTGTCGGGGAATATGAGTTAAAAATGTGCGACAGGCTGTTTTTGGTAGGGGATTTGAGTCTGGGCAGTTTTGAGGGGTCGATAAGGGCGGCAGATATTTTGGGGAGAAGATACGCCGGGAAAATATGCTTTATGTGCGTATTTTACTGCAAAGATGGCATAAGTGAGTACAGGAGGGCTGCAAAGGAGCCGGTTATAATTCCTGTGGACATGGAGCCGTTTTCCATATCAAGAGATACAATCTTGCTTATGGAGAAGCTTTTTGGAGAGGAAGCGTATGGAATTGGTTGCAAAATGAAAAATTAAGTCACAGATATGCCTTATAAGGATAAATAATATATCACACAAATTCTGGTAGATGGCATTGGTGTTGGCAGCCTTTCAAATGTAACTATGTAATTACATCACGGAGGCAGGCTATGAAGGGTGTACTTAATGGGGAGGAAAATATGCGCGATGAGATATCCGCATTGTTGTGTGACGAGCTTGAACATTACACACAGGAGGGTATACAGGTCACGGTTGGCGGGTATCAGGCGAGCATAAACAAGCGGTTTACGGACATGCTTTTGAGGGATGGACCATGCACATACATGCGTTCATACTCGTTTGATGAGATGGGAAAAATTACAGGGGTGGAGTTTCAGTGTGTGAGACTCGATGAGAAAAAATATTAAGGTTTTATAAGGTCCCTCTTTGGGCTCTGGGCGGCGTGATGCTGTCCGGAGCTTTTTTGCCACCTGAGAAGGGATTTTAGCAGGATAAAAATAAATAAGAAATGGAAAACAATCAGTATTGAAAATGTGTGTAATCAAAAGTATAATTAATTTTGGTATTAAAATAATTCTTATAATTTTTAATAGGGAGCAGATGAATGGCAAAAAAGAAACGGTATTTGATGGACGAGGATTTTGACGAGAAGGACAGAATTGATGACAATGATATAGATGATTATTATGTGCAGGAGAGCCCGATTAAGAGGATTAGAAAAAAGAACAACAAGCAGGCGGCGGGAATTATCGCGGCGGTCATAATTGTGTGTGTGCTTGTGGCTGGTGGAATAGGGCTTGTGACTTTGATTGACAAATATACGCCGAATAAGACGAGAATTACGTTTGAGGATTATTATATTCAGAATGGATTTGCAGTTGGCGACGGGACTGTGCAGGAGAGCGGCGCACTTGAGGCATTTTTGCTGTTAAACGGTGAGCAGACTGACAGCAAGGCTTACTGTTTTGGGGATGTGTGGTACTTAAAAAAGGATTTTATAGATGAGAACCTCAATCACAGATTTTACCTTGATATTGCAAATGATGAGCTTATATACACAACTCCCACAAAGATTGTGACCATTCCTTTTGAGAGTCAGGCTTATTATGTGGGGGATAAGGTTAAGAAAGAACATTATGTTGTCGCAAGAAGAGTTGGGGATGACATTTACATAGCCATTGATTTTGTAAAGGATAGGGCTGATTTTTTGTATGAGGTCAGAACCGAGCCTTACAGAATGCTTGTGACAACCGAGTACGGCGATAAGGAGTATGTACATATAGCAAGCGAGGGAACAGTCAGAACCGGTGCGAGCATCAAGGACGAGATACTTGCAATCGGGGATGAAAATGCGAGCTGGGCTGTAGTGGACTCTGACGGCGACTGGACGGAGATTGTGACGGACGATGATATCAGGGGCTTTGTGAGAACAAAGGAGCTTGGTGAGAGTTATACCGTGACAACCTCCAACGAGTATCAGGCACCTATCTATACATCCGTATCGAGAAAAGACAAGGTAAACATGGTATGGCATGCGGTGTATGATTTGAATGACAACACAAAGATATACAATCTTTTGGATGCGACGCAGGGTGTAAATGTGGTTTCGCCTACATGGTATCAGCTCTCGGACAGTGTGGGGAATTTTAATTCCTTTGCACAGCAGGAGTATGTGGATTACATACACGAGACGGGCAGACAGATATGGCCTTTGTGGAGCGATTTTACGTCGGTGAGTGCTGAGAACGGCTGGAGCGAGTACGAGCTGTTTGCGGTGACGGAGAACAGAAGGGCTCTTATCGCGGCCATGATGAATGAAGTAAATTCCCATGGCTATGATGGAATTAACATTGATTTTGAGAAAGTAAGCTCTGACAATGGCATACATTTTGTACAGTTTTTAAGGGAGCTGTCCATAGAGTGCAGAAATGCGGGAATTGTGCTGTCGGTTGACAATTATGTCCCTATGCCTCACTCGGCGCATTATGACAGGGCAGAGCAGGGCGCGATTGTGGATTATGTGATTGTGATGGGCTATGATGAACATTACAACGGAAGTGATGAGGCTGGAAGCGTTGCATCGCTTGATTTTGTGAGAAATGGAATAGAAAATACGCTCGCAAGTGTTCCGGCACAAAAGATTATAAATGCGCTGCCATTCTACACCAGAATGTGGGAGGAATATGTCGACGAGAACGGGCAGCAGGTTTTAAACTCAAAGGCATATACCATGAAGTCTTCTTATGAGAGAGTTGAGGAGCTTGGACTTGTCGCCAACTGGAGCGACAGCGTCGGACAGTACGTTGCGGAGGGCGATGTCGATGGACATCACTACAGCGTATGGCTTGAGGATGCGAGGTCGATTGAGGAAAAGATGAAGCTTGTGGCGCAGTACGGCATTGCCGGTGTGTCAGGGTGGAGTCTTGGCGGAGAGTTTCCGGAAGTTTGGGAGGTAATCGCGCAGTACAACAAATAGATGATAGTTTGCAAATAGAGATAAAAAATCTGTCTGATAAACGGTTATAATAAGTTTAAAACATAATCATACAGTATTATAAAGGGCATAATTTCAAACCCCACGCATAGAATAGAAATAAGTATTCTGTGTGCGGGGTTTTTTGTTATGAAAAAAGACTTACTTTCGCTTGCGATGGGACTGATAATGATTTTTTCGCTGTGGCTGCTTATGAGGCATTTTCTGTATTCGGAGGACGGCATGGCTGTCGATGCGCAGGCTGCCAACACACAAGAGTCGGAGACAATGCCGCCGGATGCGGCAGGCGAAAAATACTGTATTGTAATCGACCCGGGGCACGGAGGGATAGACCCAGGAATGCTTGGTGTCAACAATACCATTGAGAAGGAGATTAATCTTTCGGTGTCATATATGTTGAAGGAGGAGCTTGAGAGTGAGGGCATGGAAGTTGTCCTGACAAGGACGACGGATGACGGGCTTTACTTAGAGAGCGACAGCAACAAAAAGATTGCCGACATGAAAAAAAGATGTTCGATAATAACCGAGAGCAATGCCGACATAGTTGTTAGCATACACCAGAACAGCTTCAGCGACAGTGCTGTGTGCGGTGCGCAGGTGTTTTATTATAAACATTCGGAGAAGGGAAAGGAGCTTGCCCAGTGCATACAGGACAGCTTAAAGGATAATGTCGATGAGACAAACGACAGGAAGATTAAGGCGAATGACAGTTACTATATGTTAATTCACACGCCATGCCCGACAGTCATTGTGGAGTGCGGTTTTATAACCAACTATGAGGAGGCAAAGCTGCTTGTGAGCGAGGACTATCAAAGAAAGGTTGCGGAGGCGATAGCTGTAGGAATAAAAAATTATGTTGAGAATAAAAAATAATTATGTGTGAAAGGTATTTTATGTAAAAAGTGTGTAAAGAATAAAAAAGTATTCTGTGGTACTTGTGTGCAGAACTGCGGAAAGGAATAAAAGTGGATATTTTATTTGCCGGAAACACAACCGTGGTGTCGGAGGGCTTTTACAATGCCATAGACAAGGAATACCGATGTGTTGTGCTAAAAAATAGTATTGCGCAGGACAAAATAAAGAAAAATAATATTATTTTCTTAAAAAACGGCACGGATGAAGATACGGAAAAGATTTTCCAGTCTTTTAATTTTGGCACAGTCGTTTTCTTTTCGCAGGTGCTAGACGGGGAAAAGAAGATTTTTGACGAGCTTGAAAAGCTTGAATATATACTCTATCTGTGCAGAAAGAAAAATATAAAGTCATTTATTTACATAACGGGAAACAGGCTTCCCGATGAGGGGGAGAACGGCGAGGCGAGCAGGGGTGTCCTTTTAAATGCCTGCGAGCAGCTGTGCAAGAAGGCGGCGCAGAAGGACGGAATAAATGTACAGCTTCTCCGCACACCTTACCTTTATCATACCGTTATAAAGACAAGCCATATCGGAAGATGGCTCTATGCGGTGCTCGACAAAAAGAAGCTTGTGCTGCCGGGCTATGAGAATACTCAGACGGATTTTATAAGGGAGGATGACCTTGCGGGACTTCTTTGCAGAATGTTTGATGACCCTTGGGAAAAACCTTATCTTGACACAAATCTCAGCGGAAAAAACAATATGACATTTGGCGAATTGGTGCAGTTTTTAAAGGATATTGCGGGCAGTCAGGCAGGACAGATAAAGGTTGAGTACAGCGGCAAGGATGAGTGTACGCCGATTTACCGCGAGGACGATTGGGCGAGGACGGAGTACGGCTTTATACCGCGCGGAAACATAAAGGATGATTTGCGGGATGCGCTTGACAGCTATATCAAAAAGTCAGCCAAAAAGAAGAAGCATATTTTCCGGCGATTTTTTTCAAACAGGCTGCTTCGAGTAATCATAGAGCAGATAGTTCTGTTCGCGGTTGCCGAGGTGCTCAACTATATCACAAGGGATAATGTGATGTTTAACTTTCTGGATTTCAGGCTTGTGTACATCGCGATAATCGCGAGTGTCAACGGGCTTGGCGCGGGTGCGGCTGCGGCACTTATTGCGAGTGTGGGATATATGACCTCGAACAGCCTGTCCATGTCGTGGCAGGTGTTGTTCTTTGATGTGCAGAACTGGCTTCCGTTTGCATGCTATCTGCTTCTTGGGTGTGTGCTCGGCTACAACACCGACAAGGCGAGGGATGATATAAAAAGCAAGAATGAGGAGTTAAAGCTTTTAGAGGAAAAATATGCTTTCCTTCATGGGCTTTACACAGAGGTTGCCGAGGGCAAAGAGCGTTTCAACAACCAGATAATCGCATATAAGGACAGCTTTGGAAAGATGTATTCGGTTGTAAAAAAGTTAAACACAACGCTTCCTGAGATGGTATTTTACGAGGCGATAGATATCTGTGAGGAGGTGCTTGGAAATTCGTATGTTGCCATATACAGCATTAAGCCGAACAGCACATTTGCAAGACTTTATGTGTGCTCAAAAAGGTGCACACAAAGGGCGCATAAATCGCTAAAAATTACGGATTACCCTGAGCTTTTGTCAAGCCTTCAAAACAATGAGACATTTGTGAACACTAAGGCGCTAAAAGATTATCCGGCTTACGCGACACCTATACAGAGGGAAGGAGTTCTTGTGGGAATGATACTCATAATGGAGGCGGATTACAGTCAGATGAATATGGAGTTTTCAAATAAGCTCAGAATAATGTCTGATATGATACGGGACTCTCTTGTGCGCGCGATGGAATTTTATGAGATGAACAAAAGCAGTCTTGACAACACAAGAATACTCGAACCTGAAAAGTTTGAGGAGATACTTGAAGTTAAAAAGCAGATGAGAAAGAAACAATATCTCGACTATGTGATGTTAAGGATTTTGTCGGGAGGCGACACCGCAAAGCTTGGGCAGATTGGCAGGCGGCTTATCGGGCTTGTGCGTGAAAATGATGTTCTCGGTGTGGCAGGGGATGGAAATCTGTACCTTTTACTGTCCCAGACCGGAAGAAACGATTTGGGCACGGTTGCGGACAGACTTAAAAATAATGGAATAGATTTCGAGGAAGTTGGCGAGCAGGAGTGATGATGCAAAGAGGGGATTAGTATGGTGGGTATTATTTTGCTGGCAGTACATTTTATAATCTGTGCCGTGGTTTTAATTATGATAAAAATGGGAAAAATCAGGACACGCCACATAATATTCCCGGCGGTCTTGTTTTTGCCGGTGTGCGGGCTGTGTCTGCTCATTGTGGATGAGCGGCAGATGAGACGTTCGGACAGAAGTCTCAAAGATGTGGAGGATTACGGCGAAGTCTTGGGGGATGATGTGTGGCAGAGGGAGGTTATGACACAGGATGATGACGAGTTTGTTGTGCCGCTTGAGGAGGCGATGACGATAAACAGTCCGGCTTTGAGCAGAAAGCTTATGATGAAGCTTTTGCACACCAACCCGGAGCAGTATGTCGAACTGTTAAAGAAGGTGACTTTGTCGGACGATGTTGAGCTGACACATTACGCGACAACCTCCATGATGGAGATACAGAGCAGGTACGAGGCGAAGATAGGCGAGCTTTTGGAGGATATAAAGGAGAACCCCGACGATACCGAGGCGTTTGTCAGGTGCAGAAACCAGCTGAGGGCATATATTGACAGCGGGCTTATATCCGACACAGTGCTGATGCAGTACAGAATGAGGCTTGATGAGGTGCTAAAAAAACTTTGCAGCATGCAGCCCGACGCGGTCAGATATGAGCTTGAGTATATAGAGAACAGTATTCTCATCGGAAAGACCGATGATATCGAAAAAAGGCTTGAAAAACTTGAGAAAAAATATCCAGACGATGCGAGGGTGTACCGCCTTTTTGTGCAGTACTATTACTTTACAAAAAACGGAGACGGAATTTCCGATGTCATAAGGAAAATAGAGGAACGGGGGATATATCTTGACAATGCCGGAAAGCAATGGCTTGAGGCATGGATGCAGAGCTGTTAAGTGTGCGGGCGTGAAAAGTGTTCGCAGATTGGGGACAAAAAAGTATGAAGAAAAAGTTGGCAGGAAAAGTTATGATTCCCGTCGTGGCGCTGTTTATTCTGAGCATTCTTGTGTTCAGGGAGAGGGCGGGAATAAGCTACGATGAGACGGACGCGGCGGTAAAAAAGTGGGAGACGGTATACACACAGGATGTAGAGAGGACACCGGAATGTCTTGTGCTCATATCCGGGGAGGACATAAGCGAGGTGTACCTTGGGATTATAGAGACGGTGCTTGACGGCATGAAGGTTGTCTATGATGTATGTGAAGTTAATGATGAGTTCGATGCGGCAGTGCTTTATGAATACAGTGCCGCTGTTGTCACGTTTCAGGACTGGAGTGTTTTTGGGGATAAACTTATCCCCTTGTTTGCGTGGGTGAAGGATGGAGGAAGGCTTCTTGCGTCGCTGACACCGGAGGTTGACGCGTATTTCAATGCCATTTCGGCAAAATTCGGTATAGAGATTGCGGACGAGTATCCGCCTGTATACGGAGTTAAGTTCTTAAATGGCTGCATGATAGGTGCGGACGATGACGATATATTCTGGTTTGACAGGGACATGGAGGAGGGAATAGTGTCATCGCTGATGGTTCAGCTAAAAAAGGAATGTGAGGTGTATGTGATATCACATGATGGCACAGTTCCGCTTATCTGGACAAACGACTATGGGAATGGACGTGTTGCCATGATAAATCAGGCGTTCACGGAAAAGCATGTGAGAGGTTTTATAAGCCTTGGGTACAGTGTGCTTTACGATGCGTTTGCTTACCCTGTAATAAATGCCTCAGCATTTTATCTTGACGATTTTCCGTCACCTGTTCCGGGCGGCAATTCAGAGTATATAAAGAGGGATTACGGCGTGGATGTCGCGTCCTTTTACACTAATATATGGTGGCGCGAGATGATTGAGTGGGAGCAGGAGTACGGGATAGTCCACACCGGTCTTATAATAGAAAATTATTCCGACGAGGTGGCGGCTCCGTTTGAGGGAAACGAAGCCACATCGCGTTTTCTAAAATTCGGAAACGTGCTGTTAAACAACGGAGGCGAACTTGGTTTTCACGGCTACAATCACATGCCGTTATGTTTGGAGGGCATTGATGAGGATAAAAAATATGGCGACTACAAGCTGTGGAAATCGAAGGATGATATAAAAACTGCATGGGATGAGCTCAGAACTTTCTCGGAGGAACTTTTTCCGGAAAATGACTTCTGTGTGTATGTTCCGCCGTCAAATATTCTGTCAGCGGAGGGCAGGGCGGCACTTCTAGAGGCTGACCCGAAGATAAAGGTTATCGCTTCAATTTATACAAAGGACTCGGATGAGGTTGCCTATGAGCAGGAATTTAAGGTTGAGGACGACGGAATTATAAGCACGCCGAGAATAACATCCGGCTGTATTATAGATGACTACCAGATGCTGCTTGCGGTTTCCGAGTTAAATTTCCAGTTCGTCCAGTCGCATTTTACGCACCCTGACGACACGATGGATGAGGACAGAGGGGCGGCGTTTGGCTGGGAGTACATGAGCAGCCGTCTTGAGGAGTATCTTGACTGGGTGTATGAGTCGGCTCCGAACATCCGCAATGTAACCGGGAGTGGTATGGGAAAGGCTGTGGAAAAATACAGTAAGATTAATGTGGCAAGGGAGTATACAGATGAGGGCATAAGGCTTTCGCTCGGAGGATTTTGTGGGGATGCGAGCTTCCTTATAAGAATAACCAAGGGGGAGATAACAGGTGTGGACGGAGGCAGTTGTGAGCATGTATTTGGAAGTATGTATCTGCTGACCGCAGTCAGCGATGAAATAACGATATATATCGGAGGTGCAAAGTGAGAGTCTGTATGATATTGGAGGGCAGCTACCCTTATGTGTATGGCGGTGTGTCGAGCTGGACGCACCAGTTCATTCAGGCGATGCCGGACACGGAATTTGTTCTCTGGTGTATCGGCGCGCAGGCAAAAAATAAGGGAAAATATAAGTATGAACTTCCGAAAAATGTGGTGGAGGTCTGCGAGGTTTTTCTAGACGATGCGCTAAAGCTCAGGCTTAAAGACAGCAAAAGGAAGCTAAAGTTTACCGATGAGGAGTACTTGGAGCTAAAAAAGCTTTTTGAGGGGGAGAAACTTGACTGGGATGTGCTTTTTAACCTGTTTCAGGAAAAACAGATAAACCCCGTGAACATGATGATGAGTCAGGTTTTTTTGGATATCATTGTAAAGCTTTGCGGCGAAAAATTTGCGTACCTTTCATTTACGGATTTTTTTTACAATGTGAGGTCGATGATGCTGCCACCGCTTTACCTGATAACGCAGAAAGTCCCGCAGGCGGACATATACCATGCGACGGCGACGGGCTACAGCGGAATTTTGGGAAGCCTCGGAAAATGGAAATACGATAAGCCATTTGTACTCACGGAGCACGGCATATACACGAGGGAGAGGGAGGAGGAACTTTTGAGGGCTGACTGGGTTTTGCCGTATTTTAGAAATCAGTGGATAAATCTCTTTCACCTGTTTTCTGACTGCGCATACGCCCATGCGGATGTGGTGACGGCGCTTTTTAGGAGGGCAAACGAGGCGCAGCGTGAGCTTGGCTGTGACGAGGGCAAGCTGTGCGTCACTCCAAACGGTGTGCATCCCGAAAGGTTTGCAGATGTTGGTGAGAAAGAGCCGGATGGATATGTGGATATTGGCGCAATAGTTAGAATTGCAAAGATTAAGGATATAAAGACGATGATATATGCCTTTGCCGAGGTAAACAAAGCCATGCCAAACACAAGGCTTCACATTATGGGCGATGTTGACGATGAGGAGTATTTTTCAGCTTGCAAGACACTCATAGCGCAGCTTGGAGTTGACGGCATAATATTCACCGGAGTTGTGAAGGTGTCAGAGTACATAAAGAAACTTGATTTTATAATACTCACAAGTATATCCGAGGGGCAGCCGCTGTCGGTGCTTGAGGCGTTTGCGGCTGGGAGGGCGTGTGTCACAACGGACGTTGGGTGCTGCCGCGAGCTTATAGAGGGAAATGACGACCTTGGAAGTGCCGGGATATGCGTTCCGCCGATGAACAAGGAGCAGCTTGCGCAGGCTATGCTTGAGCTGTGCCGTGAACCGGGAAAGCGAAAAAAAATGGGCGAAATCGGAAAGGAGAGGGTGAACAAATTCTACACCCATGAGATTTCAATGGAAAATTATAGAAAGCTGTATCAAAAATTAGTTTGATATGCCGTTTTGTGGCGGCAGAAATGGGGAATTGGGATGGCAGGAATAGGTTTCGAGTTAAAAAAGATGTTTTCCAAGGAGGGCGTATTTCCTCGCCTGAAGGCTTATGGATATGCGGGGATAGTGTGCGTGGGGCCTATGCTTCTTGGAATGGTTCTGCTTATAATGATAGGTTTTATATCGGTGTATTTTGGCGCGTCACACCATGAGAGGGAGCTTTTAAACAGCATGGTCACATATACACTTCTCTCCTCGATGGTGCTCACAAACACTTTTACAATGGTGCTCACAAGGTTTGTGGCGGACAGTCTCTACAGCGGCGAAAAAAGCCATATACTCCCGGCGTTCTGGGGGAGCACCAGCGCGATGCTTGTGATGGGGGAAATACTGTACGGAATATTTATGGTATTTGCGGGCATCCCGGCGATATACGCCATACTGTGCCTTATGCTTTTCGGGGAGCTTGTGATTGTGTGGAATGAGATGAGTTATCTGACAGCCGTAAAAGACTATCAGGGAATAATAAAGGTGTTTGCCATGGCGGTGATAGTGTCGGGTGTTGTTAGTGTGCTTGTACTTAAATTCACGAAATGTCCGGTTGTACCGGCAATGCTTTGTGCTGTGGTGTTTGGCTACGGGATTATGGCGGTGCTCTATTATAGGATTATGGTCGGTTATTTTCCGAGGGGGGATGTGAGCGCGGCGTGTTTTATGCCTTGGCTTGACAAGTACCCGTCGCTTGTGTTTGTGGGACTTTCAATGGCGCTTGGTCTTTTCGGGCATCTGGTGATAATGTGGGGCAGCCGCGTAAATGAGCATATACAGGGGCTTTTTTACGGTGCACCGACATACGATATCCCGGCGATAGTGGCGTTTTTGTCAATCCTTGTAACCACGATAAATTTTGTGACATCGGTTGAGGTCAATTTTTATCCAAAGTACAGGTCATTTTTTGACGCGCTAAACAGCGGCGGAATATTGAAGGACATAAATCAGGCGGGGGAGGAGATGAAATCGGTTCTTTTCAGGGAGCTTACATACACATTTATGAAGCAGCTTTTTACCACGATAGTTTTCATAATCGGAGGCTCAATTTTTCTTCCGAGGCTGCCGCTTGGCATGAACGACGACATGCTTGGCATTTTCAGGGTTTTGTGCATGGGTTATGCCTTCTATGCGGTTGGAAACTGTCTCATGCTGATACAGCTCTACTTTTCAGACAACAGGGGCGCACTTGTGAGCGCAGCCACCTTTATGATTGTGAGCTGTGCGGCGACATGGCTGTGCGCGGGTCTTGACATTAAGTTTTACGGTGTCGGCTTCTGGGTCGGCACGGTGGTGTTCTCGCTGACAGCATTTGTGGGGCTTAAGATATACCTAAAAAAGCTTCTCTATCATGTGCTTTCAAGCCAGCCCGTGCTTGCCGAGGAAAAAAGAGGGCTTTTCACGGATTTGTCGGAATATTTTGGCAAAAATTATGAGAAAAAGTGGAAAAAACAACTGCAAAAGGAGCGCAGAATGGCTATGGAAAAGGAGGAACAGCTTTGAGAGGCATAAAAAGGACGTTTTTGGGTGCGGTTTTTATCTTCATTGCCGTTGTAATCAGCTCATGCTCATTAAATGGCGATGACGGTTCTGACAATCAGGGCACAGTGGAGAACACGACTATTAATGCAGAAGATAACGGGACAGATGGAGTGTCCGAGAGTAATGGTGTGGTGGTTTATGAAGATAATTCAAAGATGATTTATGACAAGGATACTTTGTATGAAAATCAAGACCCGTCTTCCGTGGTGACAATGTATCTGACGGTCAGTGAGGGAAGTGCATCGGACAATACCAACCATACATGGACGCAGGTTAACAGTTATTCGGTGTTTGACTATGAAAATATGGGGGTGGAGAGATATTCGGTAAACGGGCTTTTGCAGGTCGGGGACGAAAATGGCCCGTTGGAGGGGGAGCTTGGTTATGGTCAGAATGTTCCAAATGCAACCGTGACGATAAGAGGTCAGTCGTCATCTAGAAATAAACAGAAAAACTATAAAATTACAATCCGTGACAACAAGGGCACATGGAACGACCAGAAGGTGATTAACCTTAACAAGCATGTGTCCGATTACAGCAGATTTTCAAATAAGCTGTGCTATGACCTGATGACACAGCTGCCGGACATGATTTCTCTTAGAACTCAGTTTGTGCATTTGTATGTGAAGGATATGACGGAGGGAGGAAGCGGACAGTTTGAGGATTATGGACTGTACACGCAGGTGGAACAGCTAAATAAAAGGGCGCTTAAAAGCCATGGTCTTGACAATAACGGTCAGCTCTACAAGGTGAATTTTTTTGAGTTTTACAGGTATCCAGACGTTATAATGCTCAAAAATGATGCGGATTATAATGTAGAGGCATTTGAGGAACTGCTGGAGATAAAAGGAAACGACGACCATAGCAAACTAATAGCTATGCTTGAGGATGTAAATGATTACTCTGTGCCGATAGACGAGGTTATGGACAAATGGTTCTGCGAGGATAACCTGTTTTCATGGATGGCATTTCATATCCTTATGGGAAACATTGACACGCAGTCGAGAAATGTTTTTCTGTACAGCCCGCTAAACAGCAACACATGGTATTTCATATCGTGGGACAATGACGGGTCATTTTCATCGGCGAGAAATATCAGAAAAAATGTCATGACAGGCTGGGAGACGGGAGTGAGCAATTACTGGGGGAACGTGCTTTTTAAGCGTATACTTCTCGACAAGGGCATGAGACAAAAGCTCGATGACAAGATAGAGGAATACGCAAAAATCATCAATGAGGAAAAGCTTACCGAGCTTATAAATATATATGAGCCCGTTGTGGAACAGTATTCATTTAAAGCGCCTGATTTGAAGTATATGTCCTTTGATATTCATAGCTATCAGGAATTTATAAAACTGCTGCCAAAGGAGACACAGCGAAACTACGCCTCCTACAAGGAGAGCCTTAAAAAGCCGATGCCTTTTTATATGGGAAAACCGCAGTACGACGGGCAGAAATTAAAGATAACATGGGACTCATCCTATGATTTTGAGGCTGAAAATATCTACTATTCCGTTGAGATTGCAAAGGATTACAGTTTTGAAAATCCGCTGCTTAAAGTGGATAATCTGTATGTGACGGAATGTGATGCCGATATCACGCTTGAGCCGGGGCAGTATTTTATGAGAATAAAGGCGAGAAATGAGTCGGGAATGGAGCAGACGGCGTTTGATTACTATCCTTCAAACAAAAATGGACGTATATACGGTGTAAAGTGCTTTTTTGTCATGCCGGACGGAAGCGTAGAGGAGGATGTCTATGAGCAGTGAAAAGCCTAAGTTTAGGCATGAATTAAAGTATCTTATAAGCGATGCCGAGAAGGAGGTGCTTATAAGAAGGCTGTCGTCTATTGTGCAGTCGGATGCACATGCGGGAAACGGCGGCTACATGATAAGGAGCCTGTATTTTGATGACCGCTTTGAGCGCGCCTATGAGGAGAAGCTTGCCGGGGTGGAGTCGAGAAAAAAATACAGAATAAGAATATATGACTACAGTGACAAGGTCATAAAGCTTGAGTGCAAGCACAAACAGGGGCAGTATATACACAAGACGGCGGCACCGCTCACGCGAATGGAGACGCAGGCGATTATTGCGGGCGATTACAATTTCCTTCTTGGGCGCGATGAGCCATTGTGCCGGGAATTTTACCTTGAATGTGAGATGAATGGGATGACTCCAAGCGTCGTGGTTGACTATGACAGGATACCATTTGTGTACCCTTATGGGGATGTGCGGATTACATTTGACTGTCTTATAAGGGCCGGACTTTTCACGGACAATCTTTTTGATAGAGCACTTCCCGTAACTGGGGTTATAGAGCCGGGAATGTTGATTATGGAGGTGAAGTTTACGGAGTATCTCCCGGAGCTTATAAGAAAACTGCTTCCCGTTGCGGACAGCGCATATATGGCATATTCAAAGTATACAATGTGCCTTGAAAAAAAGAAGGAACTCTCAGGCGGCTATTGAGAGAAAGGAGCGGACAATGAGTATAAAGGATGTAATAAAAAAATCGGTTTTGGAGTCGGACATGTACAATCAGGCAATATCCCTGTCAACCATCCTGACAATGACGGCGGATTTGCTTTTGGCACTTGTAATGGGACTGCTTATATATGCGGTCTACAAAAAGTTTTATAAGGGCGTGGTTTTCAGCAGAAATTATGCGATAACCCTCGTCGGGATGACGGTGCTCACAAGCATGGTCACACTGGCAATCAGCACCAACATTGTGATTTCCCTTGGTATGGTCGGCGCTCTCTCAATCGTGCGTTACCGTACAGCGATAAAGGAGCCGCTAGACCTCATGTACATGTTCTGGGCGATAACGACGGGAATTACCATAGGTGCGAGCATGTACATACTTGCAGGAATTACCTTTTTGATTATGTTTATTCTTGTTGTGTGCTTTAGCGCAAAGGGGGCGACGGGCTACCAGTACATGCTTGTGGTTCACTATAACGGCGATGAGGCGGGCGATGGTGTTATAAGGGCGCTTGGAAAATTAAAGTACACGGTGCGCTCTAAGATAGTGCGAGCTGAGAACTCGGAGCTCACCGTTCAGGTAAGATGCAAAAATAACAACCAGACATTTGTTGAGCACATAAGGGATATAGAGGGTGTCAACGATGCCGCGCTTATAGAGTTTAATGGAGAATATCATGGCTAAAAAGAGAAATACGGGGCTGATTTTTGGGATAATTATCATTGCCATTGTGGCGGCTGTCATTGTCATGTCTAAGATGATGATAAGGATGAAAACCTATGAGTATGATACGTTGGATTATGCGTTTAAAAACCCGATGATGGGATTTGCGCCAAAGGCGGATTCTTTTGACGCTGTGGGGGACAATACTTTAGTGTACATGGGTGTGACATGGCGCGAGATTGAGCCGGAGGAGGGCGTGTTCGATTTTGCATCGATGGAGGAGGAAAATCACCTTGATACATGGCGGGAGCAGGGAAAAAAGGTGGTTTTCAGGTTTATCTGCGACGACCCGTCCGACGAGGAGCACATGGACATACCTGACTGGCTCTATGAAAAGACAGGGGACGGTGTGTTTTACGATACTTCATACGGGAAAGGCTACTCGCCCGATTACTCAAACCCTACATTTATAGAGTACCACAAAAAGGCAATACAGGCACTCGGGGACAGATACGGGGGAGATTACTTTTTCTGTTTTATAGAGCTTGGAAGCGTTGGGCACTGGGGAGAATGGCATGTGAAGTATGCCGACGGCATAAAAAGGCTGCCGTCGGAGGAGGTTTTGAGGGAGTATGTCAAGCCGTATGTGAGTGCGTTTCCGAACGCAAAACTTCTTATGCGCCGACCTTTTTCCTATGTGGCAGAGTACGGAATGGGCGTGTATAACGACATGACGGGTCACGCTAAGGACACAAATGAGTGGCTGTCATGGATTGAGGAGGGCGGAACCTATTCGGGCCCCGAGACACCAATGGAGCTTGTCGCAGTTCCAAATGTGTGGGAGACACAGCCTGTGGGCGGCGAGTTTACAAGCTCATACTCAATGTCTGAAATGCTGACGGACAGGCTTGGCGAGACACTGGGTCTTCTGTCCGCCTCGCACATGACATTTGTAGGGCCGATGTGTCCTACTGCCCACAAGGACGAGAAAAATTATCCAGCCGAGGTCTATGAAGTGCTTGAAAAAATAGGTTACCGCTATGGCGTATCGGAATGTAAAATACTTGATAATAAGTTTATGGGGCGCACGGATATCTCGCTTACCGTCAACAATTATGGAACCGCCCCTATGTACTTTGACTGGAAGTTTTGCGCGTACCTTATCGACGCGGGCGGAAAGGTTGTAAAAAGATGTGAGACGGATATAGACCTCACAGGAATTTTTGACAATGGCAGCAGTACAGCCAAGCTTGTCATAGCGGGTGATGACAGAAAGCACCTTATGGACGGGACATATCGCCTCGCCGTGGGCATTGAAAATCCCGAGACGGGACAGCCGCAGGTGAAGCTTGATATGGATGTGGAGAGCAGGGGGTATTATTTTCTATTGAATTAGATGATGTTAATCGGAGAGCAGGATAGTTTTCTGTCTATGCACAGAATTTATTGGGGCTGTAGACAGAGAAATAGTATTCAGTAAGATGCTTCACTCTGCCATTAATGTCATTTATAGGGGCTGTGGGCAGAGAAATAACATTTATAAGATGAATTTCTCTGTCCTGTTTGGCTTTATATGGACTTTAGGGCAGACAAAATTCAGGATAGTCACCAAATAAGAGCTGTTTTATCTACCTTTCAAGCTATATTTGGCAGCTTTTGGGCAGAAAAATTTGTTTTAGAAAGTGATTTTATCTGCCTAATCGTATTTATTTGACAAGGAAAAATACTTGTGGTAGTCTTGTCACATATTAATAAAACTATAGAAGAAAAGAGTGATTGGTCAAATGGAAAAGAAGAATTATTATATCACAACAGCCATTGCCTATACATCGGGTAAGCCGCATATAGGCAACACCTATGAGATTGTTCTTGCAGACAGCATTGCAAGATACAAGAGATTTCAGGGCTACAATGTAAGATTTCAGACAGGAACCGATGAGCACGGTCAGAAGATTGAGCTGAAGGCAGAGGCAGCAGGAATTACACCTAAGCAGTATGTCGACAATGTAGCAGGTGAGATTAAGAGAATATGGGACCTTATGAACACCTCCTACGATAAGTTTATCAGGACAACAGACGACTACCATGAGAAGCAGGTTCAGAAGATTTTCAAGAAGCTCTATGACAAGGGCGATATCTACAAGGGACATTACGAGGGAATGTACTGTACACCTTGCGAGTCCTTTTGGACAGAGTCACAGCTTGTCGACGGCAAGTGTCCTGACTGCGGCAGAGAGTGTAAGCCGGCTAAGGAGGAGGCATACTTCTTCAAGATGAGCAAGTACGCTGACAGACTTATTGACTATATAAATACACATCCTGAATTTATACAGCCTGTTTCAAGAAAGAATGAGATGATGAACAACTTCCTTCTTCCGGGACTTCAGGATTTGTGTGTGTCGAGAACCTCCTTCAAGTGGGGTATTCCTGTGGATTTCGACGACAGACATGTCGTGTATGTATGGCTTGACGCTCTCACAAACTATATCACGGGACTTGGCTATGATGTGGACGGCAACAACGATAAGCTTTTCAATGAGTTCTGGCCTGCTGACCTTCATCTTATCGGAAAAGATATTATCAGGTTCCATACAATTTACTGGCCTATTTTCCTCATGGCTCTCGACCTTCCGCTTCCTAAGCAGGTGTTTGGACATCCTTGGCTTTTACAGGGCGACGGCAAGATGAGCAAGTCTAAGGGAAATGTAATCTATGCCGATGACCTTGTAGATTTGTTCGGCGTTGATGCGGTTCGTTTCTTCGTGCTCCACGAGATGCCGTTTGAGAACGATGGTGTAATCACCTGGGAGCTTCTTGTAGAGAGAATGAACTCAGAGCTTGCAAACACACTTGGAAATCTTGTAAACAGAACGATATCCATGTCAAACAAGTACTTTGGCGGCGTTGTCAACAACACAGGTGTAGCTGAGGAGGTTGATGAGGACTTAAAGAAGTTCGTTCTCGGAACAATGGCTAAGGTTGACGCTAAGATGGAGGAGCTTCGTGTTGCGGACGCGATGACAGAGATTTTCAATCTCTTTAAGAGATGCAATAAATATATCGACGAGACAATGCCTTGGGCACTCGCAAAGGACGAGTCAAAGAAGGAGCGTCTTGAGACAGTTCTCTACAATCTTGTTGAGAGTATTTTAATCGGTGCGGAACTTTTGGAGTCCTTTATGCCTGAGACTGCACAGCGCATAAGAAAGCAGTTAAACGCACAGCCAAGAGGCAAGGAGAGCCTTAATACATTCGGTCTCTATCCTTCAGGAAACAAGGTTACCGAGACACCTGAAATTCTCTTTGCACGTCTCGACGTGAAAGAGGTTATGGAAAAGGTAGAGGAAATCAGGGCTAAGCAGAAGGCAGCAGCGGAGGCTGAGGCGGCGGCTGACGGAAACGGCGTAGACAACGCTAAGGCAGCAGACGGCGCTCAGGGCAGCAGTGCTTCGGAAGACGCAGGTGTCGATGTTGAGAAGGCTCCTGAGATTACCATTGATGATTTCTTCAAGACACAGCTCAGAATTGGTCAGATTATAAAGTGCGAGAATGTCGAGAAGTCCAAGAAGCTTCTCTGCTCACAGGTAAAGATGGGCAGCGAGGTGCGACAGATTGTATCGGGACTTAGACCACACTACACAGCCGAGGAGATGGTTGGCAAGAAGGTTGTCGTTGTAGCCAACTTAAAGCCGGCAAAGCTTGCGGGAGTGCTCTCGGAGGGCATGCTTCTTTGCGCTGAGGACGCGGATGGCAAGCCTGTGCTTTTGACAGCGGAGAAGGATGTGCCTAATGGAGTAAGCATCGGTTAGTAGTAGACGAGCAAAAGCTAGTCTACTACTAACCTTTGGAAATAAGCTGCGCTTATTTCGAATGTGTTGAATTAGTTAGGAGTATTATGGGAATATTTGAGTCACACGCCCATTATGACGATGAGGCGTTCAATGATGACCGCGGGGAGCTTTTAAATAAGCTCCCCCAAAACGGTATAGAGTATGTTGTAAATGTCGGCGCATCGATGGAGACGACAAAAAGCAGTATTGCGCTCGCGGCGCAGTATGATTATATATATGCGGCGGTTGGTGTGCATCCAAGCGAGACAGCACCACTTAATGAGGAGTTCATACAGTACATGAAGGACGAGGCACTTCACAACAAAAAGGTTGTGGCGGTGGGAGAAATCGGTCTTGATTACTACTGGGATGAGCCGGATGCCGACATACAGAAAAAATGGTTTGTAAGGCAGTTAGACCTCGCGCTTGAGGTGGATAAGCCTATTATAATTCACAGCCGCGAGGCGGCGAAGGACACGGCTGACATTCTTCTTGGCGACAAATATAGGGCACTGCGCGGAGTAATTCACTGTTATTCTTACTCGCCGGAGATGGCAAGACAGTACCTTGACGCGGGATATTACCTCGGTGTGGGCGGCGTTGTGACCTACAAGAACGCGAAGAAGCTTGTGGATACGGTGAGCATGATGCCGCTTGAGAGAATTTTGCTTGAGACGGACAGCCCGTACCTCACACCCGTTCCAAACCGCGGAAAGAGAAACAGCTCGCTAAATCTTCCTTATGTGGTTGAGAAAATTGCACAGCTTAAAAACGTGAGTGAGGATGAGGTGATTGCGGTCACAAATCAGAATGCGAGGAAGCTGTTTGGAATATAAATAGGTTTAATAGAAAGAGGAAAAATTTGGAGAATAAACATCTTGGAAATCCGACAAATACGAGAGAGATAATTGATAAATATGGTTTCATGTTCCAAAAGCGTTTCGGGCAGAATTTTCTTATAGATGGCAATGTCGTCGAGAAGATAGTGCGCGAGGCGGGTGTGACAAAGGACGATTTTGTGCTTGAGATAGGGCCGGGTATCGGAACGATGACACAGCTTCTTTGCGAGAACGCGAGGGAGGTTGCGGCTGTCGAGATTGATACCAACCTCATTCCGATTTTGAAGGAGACGCTCGCGCCTTATGACAATGTGACCGTAATCAATGAGGATATATTGAAGGTAGATATTGCGGCGCTCGCCGAGGAGAAGAACGGTGGCCGCCCGATTAAGGTCGTGGCAAATCTGCCATATTACATCACGACACCTATAATAATGGGACTTTTTGAGAGCCATGTGCCGATTGACAGCATAACAATAATGGTTCAAAGAGAGGTCGCTGACCGCATGCAGGTGGGACCGGGAACCAAGGACTACGGCGCGCTTTCTCTGGCGGTGCAGTACTATGCAAAGCCTGAGATAGTTTTAAATGTGCCGCCGACATGTTTTATGCCAAGACCAAATGTCGGCTCTGCGGTTATAAGGCTTAAAAAGCACGAGACCTGTCCGGTTGAGGTTGACGATGCCGAGTTTATGTTCAAGCTTATAAGGGCAAGCTTTAACCAGAGAAGAAAGACTCTTGCAAACGGTCTGTCAAATTCATCGGAGCTCACGCTCTCAAAGGAGCAGATTGCAAAGGCGATTGAGTCGCTTGGGGTAAGCCCGAGCATACGCGGTGAGGCGCTGACACTCGCGCAGTTTGCACAGCTTTCAAATTATTTTACAAGAAAATAGATTTTTAGATATTTCAAAAATCACTCATAATTTCCTTTTTTACGCATATTATGAAAATGTGAGGGTGAGTAGGGACGTGTGCGAGAAATTTTCATGCGCATGCTCTAAAAGCTCTGTAGATAAGGGGAGGAGAGTGATTTTTTTGTCGGAATACAGACGATTGATATCCTACATGTACGCTTACGACAATGGAATGAAAAATAAGAATGTGGGATTTGCAAAGACGGAGTGCAGAGGGGAGAGCGTTAAGCTGTGGATAAATCTGAAGGGGGCTTATTCACAGGTGGAAAACTACAAGGTATATTTTTTTGTGAGACATGATGCGGCAATCGTGGGAATATATATGGGGGACATGGTTGTTAAAAGCGGAATGGGACAGTTCTATGTCTCAAAGCCGTTGTCGGATATAGAGGAGCCGTTTAATGATATCTGTGGTCTTTACATTGACGGCAAAAGTGGGGAGAGAATGTTTGCAAGTCAGTGGGATGACCTGCCATTTGACACGAAGAATGTTATAAAAAAGGAGGAGTATACAAAGAAGTTTACAGAGGTTACAATGGAGGATTACATAAGGAAGTCCGCCAATGCAACAATGAAAGATTACACGGAGAAGGCTGCTGATGCCAACATGGAAGGGCATGCACAGAAGGTTGTGAATGCAGAGATGGATAATATCGTTAATGATAATAATTTGCCTGTATCTGATAAGCCGTTAACAGAAGTTTTATCAGAAAAAGCTATGTCTGCCGATGTTGTTGGTGATGATGCAAGCAAGAGCCGTGCCGCTGCGACTGCTGAGGCACCCGTATGGGAGAGACCGATTAAGATGGTGTATATAGCGGATGGCGCTGACGGCGATACGCAGGTGGTTTCGGGAGACGGCGGCAAAGAGACGGCTAAGGATGGCAGTGTGCTTCATGTGTCGGAGGACGCACCTGTGGCAAAGACCCGTTCAAAAATGGATATGCTTTTTGACGGAAAAGAGCCTGTGCTTGCATTTTCCGAGGATGAGATTTACGACTGTGTGGACATAGGACTTGATGAGCTTCCTAAAATAAGTGCTGCGGACAGCGGACTTATAAACAACAGCTTTGTAAACCACGGATATTTTAATTTTCATCATCTGCTCCTCGGAAAAAAGGACGGAAACATATTGGTTGTGGGCGTTCCGGGGGTTTACAACAGGAGGGAGAAGGTGACTGCGAACATGTTCGGATTTGAGAAGTTTAAGTTCAGCATGAGGAGCGATGTCTGCATGAACCATTTTGGATACTGGTATAAGGAGTACCAGTACCAGTAAACAGTGGCAGTGGCGGTTAAAAATGTAAAGTGTACGATGATAATCAGGAGGTGTGGCTATAATATATTGCTAAAATAGCAAAATATCTGTAATATATTGCAAAAATAAGCAAAAGTGCCGAAAATATATGTTGCAAAGATTGCATGATGTTAGTATAATACTCGTATCGGTAAAATAAGATTAGGTTTGGAGGATACACATGAGTAAGAGAACAGTATTTACAGAGTTAAGCGTATGTGAGACTTTAATAATGAGACAGATTTGGGCTTATGAAGGAGATATCCCGGTGCAGACTTTGATAGTTAAGCTTAATGAGGAGTATGGCAAGAACTATGCCAGAACAACTGTTGTTACATTCCTTTCAAAGCTTAAGGATAAGAAGTTTGTAGAGACATACCGTATCGG